>JBPCKK010000032.1:0-4415 GCA_051004335.1 Chloroflexota bacterium | reverse complement strand
CCGGCGAGTTGGCGGACAAGTCCCAGCAAATAGACAGAAGTCCGCAGCCCATTGGGCCGCGGACTTCCGCACAACGCACGCCGGCGTCACTGCTTGCTATTTGGGTGCAGTGCCCGTGCCCAGGATTGTGGTGTAGGCCGGGCTCTTGTCGTAGACGTTGAAGATCTTCCCCGAGGGATCGTTGGGATTCCCGTTGGCATCGCGGGGACAACTGTTGGGGCCGGCAGCGGCGGGTTGGCCGACAGTATGCGCGGTCACGCTATACAATTGCGCGCCCGAGGCCGGATTCCCCACATCAGCAGGGGGAACGAAGAGATCGATGGTCCGCGTCTTATAGTTGATGTGGTAGGTGACGGCGGTCTGACCGGGGTAGACGAAGTACTTGGCCTTGGTGCTGTCGATGCTACAGGTGTCGCCGTCGTAGGCGCTAACCTGTCCACTGGCGCGGTTCACCTCGAGATAGGCGTAGAACACGTTGCCCGTGGCGTCGTACTGCGCGTCGGTCTGACCGGGAACGTGGTAGTTCCAGCTCGTCAGATAGTCGGTGGTGGTGTCCGCGGCGTTAATACCGGTATCGGTGGCGTTGGGGAGACTGGCCAAGGAGGCCAGGTTCATGCGCACGTCCAGCCGGCTGGGATTTGTCGGATCGAGGTTGACCGATGAGCCGGTGATGTCCAGTTTGGGCACGTTCGGGCCTATCGTTCCGTTGGCCTCGTAGCGAGCATCTCCCTTTATGTCGCTCTGGCATGGAGTCGAGGCGATGGCCCGGCAAACAGTGGCCGTGCCGGAGAGCGTGGTGCTGTTCAGTGTGGGGCCGCTGATTTGGCGAGCGGCGACAATCATTCCGCTCTCGTTGCCACTGGCGCTCGTGTTGCTGTTATTCGACGTGTCGGTCCAGATCACGTCGACGCCGCCCGACTTGTTGATGGAGACCTGGAAAAAGTCGGCAAGGCTACGGTCACCGCCGGTGGTACAGCCGATGCCCATGGTGCAGATGCCGCCGAAGTGGTTGGAATGTTGGCTTACCTGAATGGGCGCGGTGAAACTGGCGGAGCTGCTGGTTGCGTTTAGCGATTGGGCAAGGTATGGGTACCAGTCGGACTGCTGCGAGCCGGGATCGTAGCTGGAAACCGAGGATGCCTTGGTTGTGCCGTACCAGACGATGTCCACCTGTCCGGCATTGCCTACAGCGATCCAGGGGAAGAGGTTGACGTCGGTGGCGCCGTGATCGACTTGCCGCGGGGCCGTCCAACTGGTTCCCTCATTACTGGAGTACGCGTAGTAGATGTGGCTCGGACCGGTAACGGCGCCATTGCGATCGGTGGGCGCTTGCGACCAGGTGACGTAGAGATTCCCCTTGCGATCCATGGCCAGCACGGCGAAGTCCATGCCGGTGGTGCAGTCGGTGGTGGCGGTGGGCGTGCAGCCGTAGACCTTCAGGTGCTGCCAGGTGGCGCCGCCGTCGGTGGAGCGATCGACCGTCACCGCGTCGGCGGCGACTGAGGTATTGGGATTGCTGGGAGTGGCCGTGGGGTTGCTGTAGGCGGTATGGACGGCGAAGACGTGTCCGTTCACCTGGTTGACTTGCATGTTGCCGGCGATGCCGTCGTTGCAGTCGGCGGTGACGGTTGGTCCATAGGTAAGGCCGCCATCGGTTGACTTCTGAACGACGAAGGCATTGCCGTCGGCATTCGGGTCACCGGTGCAAGTAGCACCAGCGACCAGGTCGTAGTCCACGTAGACGGCGGAGCCATTGCTCGGGGCGCCCGCCGGATTCTTGTAGATACCGAACCACTGACGATCAACAACGGTGGCGATAGAGGAAGCGGGATCGCAGGTAAAGGACTGTCCTCCGTTGCGGGAGACGCCGGTGGAGAAGTTGGTGAGTCCTTGCAGATCTATGAAGTTCAGGTAGTCGGTGAGTTGCGATGTGCCTGGCGAAACCGCTAGATCGGTATCGCCGCCACCGGGACAGGCATCCGGCTTCCCCGTGGTGTTGTTGCTGGGTACGAGTTTGTAGCTACGGGCTTGGTCTTCGGAGCGCCAGAGCCAACTACTGGTTGTGCTGAAACCATAGGGCGCGCTGGCATATGGGTTGTTCAGCCCGCAGCTCCCATGGAGCCAGGTGGCGCTTGGACCACAGGTAGTAACATCCGGCTCGCCGCCTTCGCGTTGATCTTCCACCACGGTGGTGGGACCGAAGGCTATCGCGCTGGAGGCGTGCGCTGCGGTAACGAGGGACGAGATGCCACGTCCAGGGACGAGGCCGACAACGGCGAGGGCGACGATCGCGATCAGCGAGAGCACGGGGTGATGTCGGAAATGTGTCATGCGTTCTCTCTCCAAACTCCTGACGATGACGGTCACAACACGTGTCAATACTGCCTATCTGAAAGACGGGAAGTACAGCAAGTACTTGCGCTCCTGTTGTTCGCGAGTGGTACCGTTACAGCGGCTCTCATCGATACATGCCCGATGTAGGCGGCTCCAAGCAGGCGGCGGGTGAGCGCAGGTCGCCCCTACCGGTCAATTGTCAACGGCAGACGCTGTCAGGGAGACGGAAGTCCCGATGGCAACGGTGCCGTCCGCCTCTGCTCGCCGGAACGCGGACGTGGTGTACTGTACTTGTTCCGATTCTCCAACTCCTCTCCCTTCCTGTCCGGGGCACGCCGAAACTGCTTCTCCTCAGTTCCGGCGTGCCCCTCCTCCTTTTCTTGAGCGGAAGTTCGGTTAGCCCACCTGCGCCATCATCTGCTGGCGCTTCTCCTCGATGGACTTGATAAGGTCATCGAAGGATTGGGCAAAGAGCTTGACCCCGTCCTCCTGGAGCTGATGAGTGACTTGCTCCATGGAGATGCCGGCATTCTCAAGGGCGTCCAGCTCGGCATGCGCTTGGGCAACGTTCTGATTGAGGGTGCGGTTGACCTTCCCATGATCGAGGAAGGCGTCGATGGTTGCCGGCGGCATGGTATCGACCGTCTCCGGTCCGATAAGTTCCTCGACATAGAGGACATCCCGGTAGTCCGGATTCTTGGTGCTGGTGCTGGCCCAGAGACAGCGCTGCGGCTTGGCGCCCTTGGCGGCCAGCGCTTCCCATTTCGATCCGGAGAAGATCTCGCTGAACGCCTCGTAGGCCATCTTGGCATTGGCAATAGCCGCCTTGCCACGCAGATCGCCAATCTGCTTCTTCCGCTGCTCGTCACCAGCATTGTTCATCAGATCGTCCAGCTTCTTATCCACCATGGTGTCGACGCGGCTTACAAAGAAGGAGGCCACGGAGGAGATTCGGTCGATGGGCTGGCCGGCATCGGCGCGTTGTTGGAGAGCAGTTACATAGGCCTGGGCTACCTTACGGTAGTTCTCGATGGAGAACACCAGCGTCACGTTGATATTGATCCCGTCGGCAATGGCCTGCTGGAAGGCGGGGATGCCTTCGTCCGTGCCCGGAATCTTGATCATGATGTTGGGTGTGTTCAGATACTTGAACAGGCGGCGTGCCTCGGCCAGGCTCTTATCCGTGTCGTAGGCCAGGTGAGGGGCGACTTCGATGCTCACGTAGCCGTCGCGGCCGTTTGTCTTGTCGTACACCGGGCGAAATGTCTTTGCCGCGTTGCGAATGTCGTCGAGGACGAGCGCGTCGTAGATTTCGTTCACGCTCTTATCCTGACGAACGAGCTGGCGCAGCTCGTCGTCGTAGAGTGAAGATCCGCCGATTGCCTTCTGGAAAATCGTCGGGTTGCTGGTCAGGCCCACGATGCCCTGATCGATCCGGCGCTGCAGATCGCCGTTCTGCAGCATGTCGCGCGTGATGTTGTCGATCCAGGGACTCTGCCCCTGATCGAGGAGTTGATGAAGCGTGTTTTCGCTGCTACTCATGCGGTACTCTCCTGTATGGTCAAAAACGGGTTATGTCCATGACCCATTGTGGACCTCTACCCGGCGAACTCACAAGAGATAGTGCATAAGTGATGCCGCGCCTGAAGCAGGATAGGGCCTATGCGTAAGGGAGACGCTCTTCCGGTAGGGGCGGCCCCGAGTGGCAGCCCGCCGGTCCGCGGACCAGCCTGCGCGCTGCTCACCTTGGTGCCGGGCCAGATTCCAATGGATTAGGTCCTGCTCGATGCACTCCAGTGCCACCTGGTGATGCACAGGGCCGCCTGCGGGCGGCGGGCGACAGACCCAGAGGGTACCCCGTGCCGCCCCTACCGAGCGCGTCCGAAAGGGAGATGACGGCGCAGCCGTTCACGCATGGGCCCTATGAAGCAGGATAGGTGTTATGCGCCACTGAGACGCAGCCACGGTAGGGGAACGGCCCGAGTGCCGTCCCGAAGGTCCGCGGACCGGAGTGGTGGCTCCCCACCCGAAAAGGGAAAGAAGCAGGAAGGCACCAACCTCCTGCTACCTTCGCCCGCACC
>JBPCKK010000031.1:0-12113 GCA_051004335.1 Chloroflexota bacterium | reverse complement strand
GTTCTACACCAACGTGATCGGCGTCCTCCATAATGGGCTGCTTGATACGCCGTACTCACTTACCGAGACGCGAGTCATCTTCGAGCTGGCTTCACGGGATGCGACCGAGGTGGTATACCTCCGTCGTGCCCTGGACATCGACCCCGGCTATCTGAGCCGTATGCTCGCTCGTTTGGAGACGGATGAACTCATTACCAGAGAACGGTCGACGACGGACGGACGGCGGCAGGTCATCCACCTGACCGAGCGCGGACGACAGGCATTGGCCATGCTCGATGCTCGATCGGCCGAGGAGAATCAGAAGCTCCTAGCGCGGCTGACCGAAGAGGAGCAGCGACGTTTGCTGGGAGCGATGGGAACGATGCGCGCCATTCTGGAGCATTCGCCACCGACCCAGTCATTCGTCATCCGGCCGCCGGGACCCGGTGACTACGGCTGGGTGGTACAGCGGCACGGCGTCCTTTATGACCACGAGTATGGTTGGGACCAGAGTTTCGAAGCGCTGGTGGCCCGGATCGTTGCCGATTACGTTGATCACCGAGACCCGAAGCGGGAGAATGCCTGGATTGCCGAGGTGGATGCCGAGCCCGTGGGATGCGTCTTCTGTGTCAAGCGGGACGAGCAAACAGCACAACTCCGTCTCCTGTTAGTCGAGCCGAGCACGCGGGGGATGGGGATTGGCTCTCGGCTAGTCGAAGAGTGTTTGCGCTTCGCCCGCCGAGCCGGGTATCGAGAAATGATGCTCTGGACCAGTGACGTCCTGGCAGATGCGCGGCGACTCTACGAGCGCGCTGGCTTTCAGCTGGTGGAGGAAGAGACGCATCGCAGCTTCGGCCATGATCTCGTCGGTCAGAACTGGTGGCGAGAGCTGTAGGCAGATGGGCAACGAGTCGTCCTCGCGATGGCGGGGACGACTCGTTTCGCATTTCTTGCCCGCTTACGGTTCGGTTAGGCGGCAACCACGATGATGGTTCTCGCGGTCACGCTCTTCGTCGTCGCGTCACGCAGGAAGCGCACGCGAACCTTCTCACCGTTAGTGAAGGTCGGAGCGGTGGTCGTCAGGTGCTTGCTCACGCGGTACTTGGTAGTCGCGGTGATGGCAAAGACCAGCGTCTTTCCGCGAGCCGTTGTAATGGAGAGGCTGGTGGCAGTGGTGGCGCCCACGTTCACCGCGCCGGCGGCACGATGTGCGCGATGGAGGCGGGCCTTGGCGCGCTGGATCAAGCGCTTCGCGTGGAAGGCAGTGCTCGAGTACACGACGCGCCGCGCGGTGATGCCGGCCGCGCTCTTAGCGCCGGACACGAACGCATACTCACCATTGGCGAGAACGCCGGCAGTTCCCTTGCGCGCCTTCTCCTTGGTGGTGGCATTGAGCGCTACTTGCACGATCTTCGGCGCTGCCGTGGGGTTGGCCTTCTTGGGCAAGGAGGTCACGGTGAAGCTCGTTGCTGACAGGTTCGAGACCTGGCCGTAGGCGAAGGTGCGGTGGGTTGCGGTCTTTCCCTGTTTGGCGAAGACACCCGTTGTGCCTCCTGCGAGGAGCGAAGCGGCGAGCAGACCGGGGACGAAACGATAGGCGATTTTCATGAACTGGGGTTTTCCTTTCTCTTTCTGTGTTGGAAGCTCTTGCAGCTGCAATCTGAGCCTACACGCCGGCCGGCACCGATCTGTGACAGAAGTGTGGCAGGAGAATGAACAGTCGCTTACGCGTTGCTTTGCATGAGTGGTAACCAGATCCTGAAGGTGGTTCCGTGGCCGAGCACGCTTTCGACATCAATCCGCCCGCCTAAAAGAGTCACCGCACTGTGGCAGATCGCAAGTCCCAGACCCGATCCCGGGCCACCCCGCCGCCGGTCTCGTGCCTTGTCCACCTGATAGAAACGCTCCCAGATATGCGAAAGTTCCTTGGCCGGTATACCAGCGCCCGTATCGGCAACAGCAATGGTTACACCGGCCGCGGCAAAACCGGCGCTCGGTCCGGCGGCTGGTCGTGCGCTCATCGTGATCACATCTTCCGCCTTGGTGTGGCGGAGCGCATTAGTCACCAGATTCACCAGCACCTGTTCAAGCCGAAATCCATCGGTGTGCACTGTCGGTAAGGCCATGGGGACATCGATCGACACTGCAACTCCCTGCGCTTCCGCTACCGGAGTGAAACGTGCCCCAAGGTTGATGAGCAATTCAGGCAGAGGCACGTCGTCGAGATGCACCTCCGCCTCTCCGGTCTCGAGGAGGGCCAGATCCAAGAGCTGACCGGTAAGGCGTTTGAGCCGTTCCGACTCGCCGGTAATTGCGCGCAGGGACGCCATTCGCTGTTTCTCGCCTTCAATCACGCCGTCGGTCAAGCCCTCGGCATATCCCTGGATCAGCCCAAGAGATGCCGCCAACTCGTGGGAGATATTAGCCAGGAGATCGTGATCGACACGCTCTCGCCGCGATGCCTCATCCAGCATGGCATTGAACGCGGTGGCCAGGGTGCGCGCCTCAGTTGGACCCGCTGGCGCCGGTACATGGGCTTGGTTTCCCGTCGAGATCGCCTGTGCCGCCGAATTCACCGTCTGGAACGGTGCAGCGATCACCCGCGCCAATACGATTCCCGCCAGCAGGATGAGAATGAGGCCGGCTCCTCCCGCGACCGCTATCCAGACAAGGGCATCGTGCCAGCGATCATCGGCGACGCTCGTGCTCTCCGCTATCAATATGCCGGCGGACTGTGGCGCCGTCACCCTGCCGGAGGCGGCGCACGAGGCGGCAACATCGCTGACCAGGAGGCCGTTCATGGTGAAGGAACGTCCAGTTGTCGCCCCGGCATTGACAACTTTGGCGACATCGTGACGCACTTGCGCCAGTAGTGACTGCAACACGGCGGCGGGAAATGACGTTGCATACATAAGATTGCCCCGACCATCAGTCACGATAATTCCTCGCTGGGGTGTGCCGGCGAGCGTACTGTCAAGTACCCTACTCAACAATTTCCCCGCCGTGCTCTTGCCGGCAATGCGGGGCAGATTCACCTTCGCGACGCAATCAGAGAGTGCCGTGGCCTGACGACTCAGCACCGTCTGCTGCTGACTAATAATGGCGCCGTGCAGCAGAAAACTCCCCAGCGCAACGGTGAGGATCAGCGCCAGGAGGCCGGCAAGCGCGACGCCGGCCGCTATCTGCTCTCCAAGGCGACATTGTTGCCACCAACCACGCCGGATCATGCGCTTGAATCTGACATGTGAGACGACGAGTCATCGAGCTGGTAGCCAATCCCCCAGACAGTCCCGATCATGGCGCCGGCGGCGCCCAGTGCCTCGCGGACCCGTCGTACGTGGGTATCTATAGTCCGTTCATCTCCGCGGAAGTCATAGCCCCACACTTGGTCAAGCAGTTCCGCGCGGGAGCAGACAGTACCATGCCGCGAGGCAAGATACGCTACAAGATCGAACTCCCGTTCGCGGAGGGAGATTCGCTCCCCATCGACGCGCACCTCTCGCCGTTGTGGGTCGACCGCAAGCGGACCGATCATGAGTGGTTCCCTGAAACCGGGGGTGGACCGGCGAAGAACAGCGCCGACGCGGGCCACCAGCTCGCGCGGTGAGAAGGGTTTGACCACGTAATCGTCGGCCCCCTGCTCGAATCCACGCAGGCGGTCCTCCTCAGTCCGCATGCCCGTGACCATGATGACCGGAACGTCACTGCGGGACCGTAGCATGGCCAACACCTCCCAACCTGAGGTACTGGGTAGCATCAGATCGAGCAGGATCACATGTGGGTTCATCCGCTGAATCACCTCAATCCCTTGCTCAGCGGTCTCCGCTGTCTCGACAGTGTAGGCAGCGTGCTCCAGATACGCGCCCATCAGAGCCGCCATCGCCTGGTCATCCTCGATGATCAGGACTGTCTTGCCGTGCCCAGCGCTCGCTGTCATACTTCCCTACCTGGCGGAGTGTAGCAGAGAACGGCGTGTAAAGCATTTAATAGCGCGACCGGTTGTCCTGTGATGTACTGTATCTGGCCGGTCACCGCTTCGGGAGAAAGGATGTAGACATGGACGACAAGGAACAGCGACGAGAGCAGATGCGACAACGACTGGAAGAGCGCCGAAAGAAGGCGGCTGGAGTCCTGATGCACGCCGTGAACGACGCGGATTTTCGCCAGCAACTCCTGGAAAATCCGAGGGCCGCCTTCGGCGTTCCAGTGGACCCCGATAGCCCGCAACCTCCCGAAGCGGTAGTAAAGATACGCCGCGAGCTTCTTCAAGAAATTGTCGATCGCGCGGTTAGCGACTTACCATTCCGCCGCCAGCTTGGCGAGCACCCGAGACAGGCGCTACAGGAAGGCGGATTTGGCCCGCGACTCGAGCAGTTGCGTGCCGAGATGCCGCAGCCGGATGTGAAGGGATTCGGAACGGGCTGGAGTCTGACCAGTGGAGGCGGATGGGGTTACTTCTGGGATCCAGGCGCCCCGGGCTGGGGTTGAGACTGAGGCAAGCCCGACCAGCCGACCGCCGATTTCGTGCTTATAACGTCGGCATCGCGAAGACTGGTACCCGCTCGATGTCCGGAATCTTCTCCAACTATCGCTGCTTGCACGAGCTTCTCTTTCCGGATACCGTGAAAGCAGTCACCGCCCGTGAGAGCGGCGCAATGAGCGAACCGGAGTTTCGCGACTTCATCCGGTGGCGGGATGGATTGACACGGCTCGACATGGACTCCTCCAGCTTTAACTGCTACTACGCCGACGTGCTGGCGCGGGACTTCGAGGATGCGAGGCTAGTATTCGTGATACGGGACTGCTTCTCGTGGCTCGACTCATTCCTGAATATGGTGCTCTTCCTCGGCCCGATGACGGTCGACTGGATGGTCGGCTATGTCCGGAGATTTGTGGGGCCAGCCTACGAGAGAGAACTCTCGGATCGGCCAGACGATCTGCAAGCGGCACTACCTGGTATGGTCGATGCCGGCTTCCGTTACTGGTCCACGACCAATACGTTTGTGCTGCGGCACCTTCCCGCGGACCGCTCGCTAATCTTACGTACCCGTGAGCTCTCGAGGAGTGCTCCTGCCCTCGCATCGTTTCTCGCGATTCCAGAGGAGAGCCTGACACTCGACCAGAGCCATCTAAATCAGGCCGAGGGCAAGTACCACTGTCTTCAGATGGTTGATAGGCAGGTAGTTTACTATGCTTTCGAGCGGCACTGCTCCGACCTGATGCGAGAATTCTTTCCCACCGTCACCCTTGCCGGCTTCCTGAGAGACGACCGCCGCGCTTGACTGATCCATTGCCTGGACCATGTATTCCATCCGCTCCGATCGCCGCTGCGGCGAATATAGCCGCTGCGAGGGAGGCCAGCCGGTAGAGGTAGCCGCGCGGCATGCTAGCCTCTCACGAGGTGCATTGTGATCGGGCTGGCAAAGATTGCTCACTCTCCATTACGTCTCCTCTCCTTTCGCAGGTTCTGGCTCGGTCTTACCATCTCACGTCTGGGTGATCAATTCACGATCATCGCGCTTCTCTGGTTCGTGCTGCAGTTGACCGGCTCCGGTCTGGCACTCGGTACAGTGCTGCTCTGCTTCGGCCTGCCGGGAACCTTCACCAGCTCTGTGCTGGGGAATTTACTGGATCGCTACCAACCACGCCTGGTCAGCGGCGTTGACAACGCCTGCCGCGCCGGCATCATCGGCGCCATCCCCGCCCTGCATTGGCTTGGCGTACTCCATCTCTGGATGGTCTATATCCTGGCGATCCTTGCCGGGTCACTCAGGCCGGCAACGACGGTGGGGGAGCCGGTATTCCTTCCTCACCTTGTACCGGGCAACGAGCTTGAGAACGCCAACGCTCTGATGTCGGTGAGTGAGAACTTCCCGATGCTCGTCGGGCCGGCGATTGCCGGAGTGCTAGTCAGTGTTGTTGGCGGTCCCCCAGTTCTGGTCATCGACGCGATGTCATTTATTGTTGTGGCTCTGGTCGCGTGGTTCCTCCCGAACATTCCTCATCAGACATCCCGTCCAGAACACACACATGCTACGTGCAAGCCATGGCGGGGATTCGGTGAGTTGGTGAATCTTCGCGAAGTGCGGATCATCACCCTGCTCACTCTGACATTCTTCCTCGCCTACTATCCGCTGGAGCCCGCCCTACCTTTATACAGCCGAGACTTCCTCAAGGCCGGCGCCGCCGGCTACGGTCTCCTCTGGTCCGGCTTCGGCGTGGGGGCACTGCTTGGGCTGCTAACAATCCCCTGGTTGAGCAAGTTCTCTCGTCCCGGCATTACGTTCTCGGCAATCGCCGTGCTCTGGGGAGTTTTTCTCCTGCCGTTGATGTTCATTCACAGCCTGGTAGCCGCCATGATCTTCCTGGGACTCGCGGGATGCGCCTGGGGGCCATACACCACTATCGAAACCACGCTGCTCCAGCGTCTCGTGCCGTCTCGTCAGCGAGGGCAGGTATTCGGTGCTCGTGCCGCGCTGACCACCGCGACCGGCCCCATTGGGGTGTTCGTCGGCGGTTTGCTCGCGGATCACCTGTCCGCTTCGGTAACTATCGGCATCTCGGGAGCGGCGTGTATAGTCACGGGAGTAGCAGGGCTACTCTCTCCGACATTACGCGCCGTACGGCGAGAAGCAGGCAGTCAACCCTTTACGAACCGCGCTGCGCGTTCGTGGTCGGAGGACTGATGCGCCAGCCACTCATCGGGGGTAGTACAGAAGACGGCACGATGTCAGCCGGCGAAATGACGGCGCTGACTAACCTCACCGCTGCAAGCGGTCGGCAGATTCGCCTTGAAGGGCTGGATACCTTGCACCAACGTCCGGCTAGCGAGGTCGTTGCCTACGTTCACGGCGGGAGCGTGCTGGCTCTTTCCGCCAGATATTGTGACCTGCCTTCGCTGCCGGCATCGATTGGTGAGCTGGTGAGTTTGCAGGAGCTGGATCTGACAGGCAATGCCCTGGCATCTCTCCCGGCTTCCTTCAAAGCGTTGACTCAACTCCGACGGCTTTTTCTGGATGAGAACGAGCTCGCCGTGGCGCCTGTCTGGCTGACCGACCTGGCGCACCTCCAGGCACTCCATCTCGACAGCAACGGGCTTTCCGCCTTGCCACACGAGATCGACCACCTCACCGATCTGCGTGTACTGAGCGTGTGCAACAACCGGTTGACGGGGCTGCCTGATACCTTGTGGCGACTTGCCAATCTGGAGGCGTTGACTATCGGCGAAAACCCACTCCCGTCCTTGCCGAATTCGATCGGCAATCTCCGGGACCTCAGGGAACTGTACGTACACAGCATGAGCCTAGAGACTATCCCTGAAAGCGTTGGAGATCTCGCCAACCTGCAGACGCTCGACCTGGGTCACAACAGCATCAGTGCGCTGCCCGACTCAATCCGCCGCCTGCATGCATTGCGTGTCCTCTATCTCAGCAATAACCGGATAACCTCGGCGCCCGAATCGCTGGGAGAACTTCGTGAGTTGCGCTATCTGAACATTGCCGATAATGCACTTCCAGGCCTTCCCGAGACACTCGGCAACCTTACCAACCTTGTCGAACTGAGGCTCTACGACAACGTGCTCCAGTCGCTTCCCGCGAGTATTGGAGCGCTCACGAACCTGCGCGAACTCCACCTCAAGGACAACTATATCGCCAGCTTGCCTCCGTTGCTCGGTGGCCTCCGTGAACTCAGACGCCTGGACCTCAGGAACAACCGGCTGGCGCTCCTGCCAGAGTCGGTCGGCGAACTACACGCGCTCACCTTTCTCGATTTACGCGCCAACCGACTGGTGGCCTTGCCCGACGCCATCGGCAATCTCCCTCGTCTGGAGAAGCTGGATCTGCGTTGGAACAAGCTCAGCAGGCAGCCACCGTGGATCGACCGCCTAGAACAGCAGGGCTGCGCCGTGCTGGCCTGATGAACAGGCTGCTCAGTGTCTCGCCGTGCCAACCGTGTTGAGTGAGCGCGTCACCTGGTATGCTCGACCCGTGGAGGACAACCATTCTTCATGGATCTGGTCGATGCTCGTTTCGCCACCTACCTCGCCGTCGCGGCGCTGCTGATCATCGTGCCCGGCCCGGATATGGCGCTGGTCACTCGCAATGCTCTCTATTCCGGCCGCCGGGCCGCCTCGATCACGGCATTGGGTGTAGCCCTCGGGATCCTGGTCTGGGCCGTCGCCTCGGCGGTCGGCGTTGGTGTCCTCCTTGAGCATTCGGTGATTGCCTTCACCGTGCTCAAGCTGGCCGGCGCCGCCTACCTCGGCTATCTGGGTGTGCGTAGTCTGCTGAGCAGCTCCCGCTCGGGCCAGCCGGCCACTGCCTCAGGAAGCGAGCCACCCGTGAAGCAGCTCGATGCGTTGGCTGCCCTCAAACAGGGCATTCTGGGCAATATCCTGAATCCCAAGGCCGGTGTCATCTTCGTCTCCATCCTGCCGCAGTTCATAAAGCCGGGTGATCCGCCGCTTCGTCTGGTGCTGATGCTCATCGCCTTCGAAGTCATGATCCTTGCCTGGCTCAACCTCTACGGCTACCTGGTCAGCCGCGCGGGACAGAGCCGGGCCGGCGCTCGGGTGCGTCAGGTGATGGAGCGGGTGACGGGGGTAGTGCTGATCGGACTGGGTCTCCGGCTGGCGGTGGAGCGACGGTGAGGACAAAGACCTCCGCCAAGCGCCATCGATAGCCCGAATCACTCTCCGACCTGTGCCTCCTGATGCACGGCCACGCCGCAGATGACCAGGGCGACGCCTCCTAACTCGAGCGCGCTCGGTATCTGGCGGAGCACCACCACGCCGATGAGGGTCGCCGATGCCGGTAAGAGTGCAAGCAAGAGGGCAAAGGCGGCGCGTGGCAGGCGAGCCATGGCGAGCTGATCGCAGACGTAAGGAATAACCGAGGAGCAGATCCCCACGCCGATGCCGGCCAGCAGAAGTTCGGGATGCGTCAGAACTGGCGCCACCTCCGTGATTCCGATCGGGCTCACAGCCAGGAGCGCGATGAGCATGGAGGCGCCCAACCGATCGATGCCCTCTGCCCCTCCGTCCCGCGCGATCCGATGGCCGAGTATGACGTACAGCATGAAGAGGCTGGCGTTGGCGAACGCGAAGAGAAAGCCCAGTGGCTCCCCGGCGAGCCGGACGTGGGTGAGGAGCGCCACGCCGGCAAGGGTCAGCCCCAAGGCTCCGAGGTTGCGCGCCGTTCGGATGCCGATCGCCGCCAGCGTCATGGAGCCGAGAAACTCAATAGTGCCGACTGTCCCCAGCGGAAGTCGGGCAATCGCCAGATAGAAGCAGGCATTCATGATGCCTAGCACGATGCCGAGGGCGATGAAGAGCCGGCACTGCGACCAGAAGGCGCGCGCGAGAACGCGCCAGGGACGCCGCCAGAGAGCAAAGACCACGGCGGCACTAGCGATGCGCAGCCAGGCGACGCCCAGCACGCCGACATGAGCAAAGAGCAGCACGGCAAACGCCGGCCCCAGATAATGGAAGATTGAGCTAATCAGGAAGTAGACGTGCGGCGGCACGGCCTCCCCAGCTCTCCATCTCCGGTGCAGCGTGTCGGGCTGCCGCTTCGCTATCTCTGCCATACTCCTATACTAGAAAGTGAAAACGGCTTGGTACAGAGAGAATAGAAGGTGGTTTCGGAGCTATGGCTTTGGAGGAAAGGAAAGAGCAGCCGCTGAGTTACGATCCCTCAGTCACGCTGCTTGACCCCGTGAATGTGAGGCTTCTGTCAGAGCTACAAAGCGATCCTCGCGCAACCATGGCGGAGCTGGGCCGGCGGATCGGCATGTCGGCTCCGGCAGTGGCGGAACGTGTGCGCCGCCTGGAGGAGACCAGTGTCATCCGCGGTCGCTACCTGGACATCGATCCGGCGGCGCTGGGATTGCCGGTTGGCGTCTACATTCGCATACGACCCAACCCGGGTCAACTGGGCCGCATTGCCGAGCTTGCCCGGTCGATTCCCGAAGTCGTCGAGTGCCACCGCATCACCGGTGAGGACTGCTTCATCCTCAAGGCCTACATTCCGGGGATGGATCAGCTCGACCGCGTCCTCGATCGGTTTCTGTTATACGGCATGACCACCACCTCGATCATCCAGTCGACCCCGGTGCCCCTACGGCCCCTCCCCTTGCCAAGCCGGTGAAACCAGGACTTCGTGAGCGCTGATATACTCGGGCCGCATAGTCGCTAGTGCGTGACCGAGTATCTGGTGGCTCTTGACGATGAGGCACGAAAGGGGGAGACGTACACCATGGCACGATGGGTGGACCTGGAAGCGACTGAACCGGAGGTTGCGCAACTGGTGCGCCAGCGGTTCGAGGCACAACGTCACAGCACACTTGCCGCCCTTCGAAAAGATGGATCGCCACGGATCTGCGGCACCGAAGTACAGTTTGTCGACGGCGATGTGGTGCTGGACATGATGCCGAATTCGTTGAAGGCCCGAGATCTGCGGCGTGATCCTCGGCTCGCGCTGCATAGCCCCTCGGAGGACGCGTCCGAGCAGAGCAATTGGGCCGGAGATGCCAAGCTTGCCGGGCGAGCGGCGCCGATGCCCGATGCCGGCCACCCAAGCCAACCCGCCAACCGATTTCGGATCGAGCTGAGCGAAGTCGTCCTCACGCGAATCGGCACACCGCCTGATCACCTGGTTATCAAATCCTGGCACGCAGATCGAGGCATCCAACTCCACGAGCGCGGGTAGGCAGTCAACTCTCCCCGGTGCGCCTCGCGGCGTGGGAATCAGAGGAGATGTTCAACCGCCGTAGACTGCCGTAGTACCTGGCTTCAGACAGCGCGGTCTCCCCGCCGAACCCTTCCCGGTCCAGCGAGCGTGTCCGAGGGGAAGCGCTCGCGGCGAGCGTGCTTGCATGGAGGAATATGCTCGATGGCCGACGCCTCACCGGCTAAAGCCGGGACTACGACTGGTACCGATCTTCACGTGCCTGAATCAGATACTCCAGCTTGCGGGGAGTATCTTCTTCCTCGAGTGGCGTGTAAAGCACCGCCTTGAGATCGAGCGTGTCGTAGATCTGGAAGGTGCTGTTCTCAAACACCAACAGTCCAACCTCGGGATGGTTGACTTCCTTGCGCGTGTCGTAGATGCCGAGCACATCGGGATCCGGCCACCAGGACCGGAACTCAGGACTGCATCGCTCGAGGTCAGCGATAAGCTCAGCGAACCATGGATCCTGCGTATAGCGCGCTCGACTTGCACGACGTCAAGGTCCGCCGGCTCCTGTCACGGGCCTCGGGTCGGGTCCGCCGCCAGCCACGGGTGGTCAGTGAAGACGTGGTCGCGGACGTTGTCCGCCGGTGACATGGCTATCTGTAACGGAGCGACGAATTGCCTGCGATTGCCCCTTCGCGCTACGCCGCGGTAGGCGGTCCGAACCAGGTGGTTAGCGCGTCAGGGAGCCCCAGGTCGGTTCGGTCTCCCACCCAGGCAACATAGCCGTCGGGCCGAATCAACACGGCAGCGGGAGCAGTGACCGCGCCAAGTACCGGAAGCTCCCACATACCAACGTATTTAGCGTCGATCAACTGAACCCGATCCGCCCACGGAGTGATGTCGAAGCCGCCGGGCTCACCGAGGTTGAGCAGCACCGGCCGGGCATCGTGCAGTAGGGCGAATACCCGCAGCGGGCCGTTAGCGGTGACCAGGTCGAGATCGGGCATGCGGCGCCCAAGCAGCGGGTGTCCCTCACCGAGGTCGTAATGAATGTCTAGACCAGACATCATCGCGGCGATCCGCTTGCGTGGCTCGTCCATGCTCAGCAGTTCGGACATGGTGCCGCGCAAGGCCTCGACACGCTCGTCGGCGCGAAGGAGCACGGTTTGCGCCAGCGTGTTGCGCAGCACGCGGGCAGCGACCGGGTGCCGCTCGGCGTGGTAGGTGTCCAGAAGGCCTTCCGGCGATGTCTCGTTGACCACCTGGGCCAGCTTCCATCCAAGATTCATCGCATCCTGCACGCCGGTGTTGAGGCCCTGTCCACCCACCGAGAAATGCACGTGCGCGGCGTCGCCGGCCAACAACACCCGTCTATCCCGGTAGGAGGCCGCCTGCCTCGCCATATCGGTAAACCTGGAAATCCAGGTGGGGCTGTGGATCCCGTAGTCGGTCCCGTAG
>JBPCKK010000030.1:0-6171 GCA_051004335.1 Chloroflexota bacterium | reverse complement strand
GGAAAAATCCCGTCTGGTCGGAAACACCCCAACACCAGAAACGGCCAACCTTTTTTTGGGGTGGTGGGCGGGGCGCTCCATTTGCCTCCCCCCGCTCTCCTGTTTCCGCTCTCCGGCGTTGCCAAGGTTCGCCAGCGAGCGTACCAGTTCGGGGACCTGGTCTCGGTAAAGCTCTTCGAAGCCGTGACCAACGTCGATCCGGGCGAGGACAGCGCCCAGGCGTGGCGGCTGGCCGCCGAAGATACTCTCGATGTCGATGAAGCTCCGCATGTACCCAACGAAACCGCAACCCACCTAATGTACGTTGCCGATTAGGTAGATTATTGCGCATTCTACCGCGTCTCAGTCAGCGGCTGAGCGTAGTCATCGAGCCAGGCAATGGCCACCCGGGCGCGGCCGATACGACCGGAACGGACTGCGTGTATGAAGGCGGCATCGGTTACCGATTCGGCCCGCGTTTGCTGCTCTTCCAGTCGAGTAATGTAGTTGGTGAAGACGGCGCGCTGCCGCTCGATGAGACGGGCGGCGCGGGTAGACGCGCTGCGCTGAGCGATGTAGAGCTTGAGCGGGAATTCGATGCGCATGTCGCGTGGATGCAGGACCGGCTCGTCCATCCAGCGGTCTACTGCCTCTCTGCCCGTGGTCGTCAGTGAGTAGACACGACGCTGCGGTCTGGTCCCGGCATCTTCCTGCTCGCCGCTAATCAAGTCGTCGCGCTCCAGGTGGGCGAGCAGCGCGTAGAGATGACTCGCGCTGAGGTGGATAACATCACCGATGGCCGACGTCGTGGCGAAATGCCGCGCGAGATCATAGCCGTGCGACGGCCGATCGAGGAGCAGGCCGAGGATGGCGTAGCGCGCCGCCCCTGCCGCTCCCCGGTCATGCTTCATCACCGTTTGCCTCCGTCATCACTTCGTACTCATAATATGAGTATTCTTGCCGAGACTATAGACGCTGCTTGGCGCCATGCTGAGGCGGAGCAGCGGATGATAAATCGCATCACCCCGTCAGTGCAAGCATAAGGAGAGCGTCATGTCCATGCGAACCAGTGCGCGTAACCATCTTCCCGGCGCCGTGCAAGCGGTGAAACTGGGTAACGTCATGGCCCAGATCACGATCCAGGTAGGGGACAACCAGGTGGTTGCCGTGATCACCCGGGAATCGGCCGAGGAACTGGATCTCAAGGAAGGAGATCAGGTAACTGCCATCATCAAGTCCACCGAAGTGATGGTGGGCAAGGCCAATGGAGGCGAGACACGCTATGGCGGTTAAGACAGTGTTTCGGCTGGTAGGGCGACGATCACTCGCCCTCATCGCCGCTCTGTCCGTCCTTCCCAGCACATTCGGTGTTCCAGCCACACACGCCGCCAGCGGCACGGTAAACGTGTTCTATGCCGGCTCGCTGAGCAGTCTCAATGAGAATTTGGTGGGTCCCGCCTTCGCCGCCGGCGCTGGTTACACCTATCAAGGTAAAGCGGCGGGCTCGATCGCCATCGCCAACCAGATCAAGGGGAAGATCGCCACACCGGACGTGGTCGAGTTCGCCGATCCCGCCGTCAATGACACCTTGATGGGCAGCGCGAATGGCGCCTACGTCTCCTGGTACCTCACCTACGCGCGGAGCACCCTGGTCATCGGCTTCGATCCCAAGAGTCGGTTCGCGAATGAATTTCGTCTGGCGCAACGTCACAAGCTCCCCTACTATCGAGCACTGGAGCAGCATGGCCTGCGTCTGGGACGGACTGATCCCAATCTGGATCCCAAGGGATATCGGGCTCTCTTCTTCGCCGGCCTCACCCAGCGCGTGTTCCATGTGAAAAACTTCAAGCAGAAGGTCTTGGGTAGCGACGAGAACCCATCGCAGGTATTTCCCGAGGAGGTTCTGGTTGCACGGATGCTCACCGGACAGGTGAACGCCGGCGTCTTCTATCTCTCCGAGGTCAAGGAGTTGGGCATCCCCTATGTTTCCTTGCCGGCGAAGGTCAATCTGGGTGATGCCAACTACAGCAAGCTGTATGCGACTCAGAGTTTCATGCCTAGCAAGGGACCGAAGGTGCGTGGCGCGCCCATTCAGTACACCATCACCATTCCAACCACCGTTAAGAATCAGGAGGGCGCCCAGGCCTTCGTGCGCTTTGTCCTGAGCCAGCGGGTGCGTGCCATCTCGGCAGCGCACGGCCTGCTGGCCTACAAGATAACCGCCGGCGGGGATGCCAGTGCCGTCCCTAGCGCGCTCTCCGGCTTCATCGGAAAGTAGCGTTTCCACGGAATGATAAGCGGGCGCCGGTTCTATGATCGAACCGGTGTGCCGCTCATCATCCTCGGCGGCCTGGTCTTTTGCTTCCTAGCGGCCCCGCTGGTCGGTCTGGCGCTCAATCTCTCGGGGTCCGATCTCCTGAGCACTTATCGCGATCCACAGACGCGGGCGGCGGTTACCACATCGCTGATCACTGCCTCCGTCTCGACGCTAATCGTTGGCTGCTTCGGCGTGCCGCTGGCCTACATACTCGCCCGGTTTCGCTTCCCCGGTCGGGCGATCGTCAGCGTCGTCGTGTTCTTGCCGCTGGTCCTGCCGCCGATCAGCGCCGGTATTCTCCTCCTTATTCTCTACGGCCCATACGGCACGTTCGGTCAGCTGCTTGATCCACACGGCATCGACCTGGTCGACACCTATTCCGGCATCGTCCTTGCCCAGATCTTTGTCTCCGCGCCGTTTGTCATAGTGGCCGCTCGCTCCGCATTTGAGCGCATCGATCGGGAGTATGAGGAAGCCGCCGCCAGCATGGGAGCCGGTATCTGGCAAACCTTCTGGCTCGTAGCCGTGCCGATGGCACGGGGCGGCATCCTGGCTGGATTGACCCTGGGCTGGATGCGCTCACTAGGCGAGTTTGGCGCCACGGTGATCCTCGCCTACCATCCGTACTCGCTTCCCGTGCTGAATTACGTCAACTTCAACAGCTCCGGCTTGAACACCGCCTTGCCGCTGGCACTGCTCGCCCTCATCATTGCCGGCGTCGTACTGCTCGTGCTCTTCTTCCTGGAGCAAGTGGACTGGGGGACGTACCTCAGTCGACCGTAAGGCGCGAAATTGCCGGGCGCCCCGAGCAGGAAAACTATTTTCCCATCGCTTTACCGAGGGTCTCGACTAACTCACGCAGCTTCGGTTCCGCGTTGTCGGTTTGCGCCGCATCCATGACGCAGTGGCGCACATGCCCCTCGAGGATCTGCAAGGAGATCTCGCGGGCGGCCGCCTTGATAGCGCTTACCTGGTTGACGATGTCGATACAGTAGCGATCCTCCTCGATCATGCGACCGATCCCCCGGACCTGCCCTTCCAGACGGTTCACCCGCTTAAGGAGCCCATCACGCTGGTCGCTGTAGCCATAGGTGGATTGCATGGCTTGTTTCCTCTCGTATAGTTTCCCTAATACCCCAAGGGGGTATATCTATCACCACTATACCCGCTGGGCGTATAAGATGCAAGCAGAGATCCCATCTCCTGAATCGTCGTGAGTAGTGGTACTGCGAAAGGAAAAGTCGATGCACGCCAGAGGAATCACGCTAGCTCCACGCCATCTTTTCTCAGCAGGGGTGGCTCTGATCGCCGCGCTCTCGCTGACCACTATCGCCTCGGCCAGCGCCATGCACATCAAGCAACAGAAAGTCGCGGGGCCATACCGTTTGGTTCTGGTGATCGGTCCTGCCGAGATGATGAGCATGGCCGGTCACAAGGGTACGGAAGTGGGCATGCCCGGCGGGAAAATGGCGGCGTGCCGGATGAAGAGCAGTGGCATGAGTATGCACACGAGCAGTATGGGCGAGAAGATCTGCAATCATCACGTCGAGCTGCACGTCTATAACGCGCACAGCGGTCGCGTGATCAGCAATGCCCGTGTGACGATCAGCATCCAGGACGCAGCGAAGCACATGAAGACCCTGGTGCCCATCATGATGATGAGAGATCCGCGCATGGGGATGAGGGATCTGCACTACGGCAACAATGTGTACGCCGGTCCTGGTTCCTACACCATCGACGTGACGGTCGGCCGGTTAGCGACGACATTTAAGGTGCGCCTCAGCTAGGAGAATCTGTCCCGTCTCGCCGCGGCTCCTGCCTATAGGCGCTACTCATTGACATTGATCCGGTAGGGCGGCCCGGGGTACCTTCTGGGTCTGCCGCCCTCCGCCCGCAGGCGGCCTTCGTCGGCCCAATAGCTTGATGAATTGCTTTAGAGGGCGGCCAATTCCCGTCGATCCTGCGTTAGTACATATGAGCGGGGAACCACGAACCGGAGATTGGAGTGCGCTGGTGGTCATCCGAGATAATCTGGTCAAATGAGTAGGATCGCCGAATTTGCCGGCACTCTCGGGCGGGATGATGCCGGCGAAAAGATCACGGCGAACGCCCACGTCGTTGATGGTGAGGCGTTCGCCGCGCTGTACGAGCGACACTTACCCGACATCTATAGCTACTTGCTGGCCCATACTGGGCGTGCGGAGGATGCGGCTGATCTTGCTCAGCAGGTCTTTATGCGCGCTCTCGCCGCCTTTCCCCGCTACCAACAGCGGGATGCCCCAGTGAGTGTCTGGTTATTTCGCATCGCCCACAACTTGATGGTCGATTTCCACCGGCGGAGACGTCCCGCCGTAACCTGGGAATCTCTGCCGGAGTCGTCGCACCCGGCGGCCATAGACGACGTCGAGGCGACGGTCATCGGGCATGAAGATTGGGAGCGACTCAGCACGATACTCGCCCGGCTCGATCCCGCGAAGCGCGACCTTCTCGCCCTTCGCTTCGCTGCCGGCCTCACGGTACGTGAGATCGCCGCCGTGCTCGGCCGTCGCGACGCGGCAGTGAGGTCCGAGTTGCGTCGTCTCCTTCACGCCCTTCAGGAGGAGTTCTCCCATGACTGACGCACACATTCCCACCACGTATGGCGACCTTCTCGAGCAGGCGGACGATCCGGCGCTCTATGCGGCGATTGGGGCGATGGAGCGAGGATTCCCGCGAGTCCGGCCGCCCGCCGATTTGATGCGACGCATTCAGGCCAGTGCAATGGCCCACCCTGTCACTACCACCTCATCGCGGCGACGTTCCTGGATGGGCCGCTGGTTCCTCGGTGGATACCAGTCTGTCCGCCAGTCTGTCACTCTTGCGGTGGTAGCTGCCCTGGGAATCAGCCTGCTGGGGGGCGCCGGGTACGCCATGCATATGCTGGGAGGTTCGCCGCGTACCCATGTAGTGCAGAGCTGCACTGGCTTTGGCGCTCACTGGCAGCTAGCCGGAGGCGGAGCCCGGCTGATGTCCCCACCGCAGTTCGTCGCATCCGGTGGCCGGCTGATCCCACACTGGCGTTTTCAGGTCGCCGGCCTACAGCGCCCCCAATATTGGGTGACGCCGATCAACGCGGACATCGTGGACACCTGTTCAAACTCAAGTTCAAGTCAGATTGAGATCGGAACTAACGCGCGCGCCCACACCTGGCTCCTTGCCATTAGCACAGTGCCGCTGTGGGAGTCGAACCGGCCTACGTTGGTCGGTGACCTTCGCATCTCTACCTGGGGCGGCTGTATGCCAAAGACGGCCACCTCGCCTATCAAGGCTCCCGATGGCCGTCCCGTGGCGCAACTAGCTCGGGCGCCGGAGGCCTTCTCCCACTCGGTGCGTGTGACCTTCACACCGTGCAATGTCCCGAAGCGGCTCGTACGCCTCCCACCGGAATCTCACCAGGTAGGTTTCCGGATCCTCAGCCAGGTTCAGTATCAAGGAAGCGCGGGCACCGTAGTGGTCCTGGGCGCTCGACCCACACCGGCGGCCGCACGCCCGGGACTTAATCTGGGCAATCCTGTCGGGACACTCCCTGACGGCACTCGCCTGTGGGATCTATACAGCGGAGTGTACAAACCGGGCGGTCCACCGCGGACTCACGATCTCCGCTGGACGCACAAAGGACTCATCATCAGCATCTCCGGCTATCTGTCAAGGAGTCGACTGAAGACACTGGCTGTCGATGTTGTGCTGAAGTAACATTGCTCCCTCTGCGGTGTCTACCGGTGTTTCAACAAATGGAGCAAAGGTGCGCAGCGGTGATGAAAGGCCTGGGCGAGGTTCCTCTGTTCGTTGGGGAGACCAGGAGGCAGCTTGGACGTCAGTCCAAGTGCATACTGAGC
>JBPCKK010000029.1:0-9699 GCA_051004335.1 Chloroflexota bacterium | reverse complement strand
AGCCCGCCGCTCTTTCATGCCGATCTGTACCGACTGGGCACAGCAGACGTTTCAGATCTCGGCCTTGAGGAGTACGCTCGGCCGGATACAATCCTCCTGGTTGAGTGGCCGGAGCGTGCTCTGCGGTATCTGACAGACCTGGCGCATCGCCGCGTCATCACTGTCGAACTGGAGCATGTCGGTCAAGACCAACGCCATATCGTCATCGGCTCTGCCGAGAGACGGTCCGGTTCGGGTGAACGAGGCCTCTCGTGATTCTTGCCATCGACACAGCAACCGACCAGGCTGGGGTGAGCATTCTGGCCGACGAGGTTATCCTTGCCGAGTTCGCCTGGCGCACCCGGGGGAACCACTCACGTCAGTTGCCCAGAGCCATCGATGCTGTGCTCGCCACGAGTGGCGCATCAATTCAGGACGTGACACGCGTCGCCGTTGCCATCGGTCCTGGCTCATTCAACGGCATTCGCGTAGGCATTGCCCATTCCAAGGGTTTGGCGTTTGCTCTGGGCGCCACGCTTATGGGCATCAGCACGCTTGACATTATTGGCCGGCAGTCGGCCCAGGTTTCCTGCCCAGTCCTAGCTATCTTGTCCGCCGGCAGGCATGAAGTGTATTTAGCGACGTATGACGGCTTCGGCGTCGAGTGGAGGCGTAGCTCCGCGTATCAGCTCCTTACGGTATCCGCGGCGGCGGAGCGGTATGGTGAGCAGTATTTGCTTGCCGGTTCAGGCGCGGAAGCGGTGGCTTACGCGGCGCGTACACTGAACCTCGAGCCGATCACCGCAGGCGTGGGTGGACGATTGCGCCGTCCCGGCTATTTGGCAGAATTAGGATGGACGTATTTCGAGGACGGGGGAGAGGATCAACTGCACACGCTGCGGCCACTCTATTTGCGGAAGTCCTCGGCTGAGGAAAAGCGGGACGCAACCGTATTGAGCAACAACTCGTGAAACTTGCTGTGGTTCCCATGGAACTCGAGGACATCGGCCAGGTTCTGGAGGTCGATCGGGAGAGCTACTCGATGCCATGGCCGGCCAGCGCGTATCGTCGCGAAGTGCTGCACAATCGCAACGCCCGATATCTGGTCCTGCGTGAGGTATCGAACACCGTGGCTGCGCAGCCTCGCGACGACGGGGCGAGTCGTCTTCGCCTGCCCTTGCCCTTCTTTCGCTGGCCGAGCCGTTCCGAACAGCGACATGGCGAGGGTAGGATTTTGGGTTATGCAGGCATGTGGCTAATGGTCGATGAGGCGCACATCACCACCATCGCCGTCCGCGGCGAATGGCGGGGCCGCGGGTTAGGTGAGTTACTTCTAGCCAGCCTTATGGAGTCCGGTGCGGAGGTGGGCGCCCGCCGGGTCACGCTTGAGGTACGAGTATCCAATGAGGCAGCGCAGGCTCTCTACCGAAAGTATGGCTTCGCGCAGACCGGACGCCGCCCACGCTATTACAGCGACGATAATGAAGACGCCTATATTATGACAACCGAAGACATTCAGTCGGCTGAGTACCGGGAGCGCTTCGAGCGACTTGTACAGATGCTCCATGACCGTCTGGTGAAGAGCCGCGAAGTACTGGTCGCCGCTCCCGCATTCCCCGAGCTGTTCGAATCGGAGCCGGCTGCTGAGGGAGAGTAGATGCGCATTCTGGGCATCGAGACATCATGCGACGAGACAAGTGCCGCCGTGGTGGAAGACGGGCGCCTAGTACTTTCGAACGTAGTGGCTTCCCAGGTCGCCGCTCATGCCCCATTTGGCGGTGTGGTGCCGGAAATCGCCAGTCGGCAGCACGTGGAAAAGATAGTGCCTATCGTCCAGCAAGCGTTGCGCGATGCCGGGATGACGCGGTCGGAGATCGACGCGGTGGCCGTAACCTATGGACCCGGATTGGCTGGGTCGCTGTTGGTTGGCGTCAGTTTTGCCCGCGGTTTGGCGCGCGGATTGTCGGTCCCGCTGCTGCCGGTAAATCACCTGGACGGCCACTTGCACTCCGTCTGGCTCGCCACCGCCTTGCCGTTGCCGGCTGCCCCAGAGTTTCCGCTGCTCGCCCTCGTCGTCTCCGGCGGGCACACCGAACTTGTACTTATGGAAGAGCATGCCCGGTACCAGGTAATTGGCCGTACCCTCGACGATGCCGCCGGCGAGGCGTTCGACAAAGCAGCTCGCTTGCTGGGGCTAGGTTACCCTGGTGGGCCGGAAATCGAACGAGTGGCCGCAGCGGCCGATACCGCCGTGACCCTTCCACGAGCCGAGTTGCGGGGAACATCCGACTTCAGTTTCAGCGGATTGAAGACCGCGGTGCTCCATGCAGTGTACGAGACCGCCAGCGGCCGGAGCGCCAACGAAGTGCGTGGCGTACGCCTACCCCGCGTGGACGTATCGGCCAGCCTCAGCGCCACCCAGGTCGCCTCGCTGGCGGCCGGCTTTCAGGAGAGCGTCGTCGATGTGCTGGTACGCAAGACAGCCGAAGCCGCGAAGGCGGTCGGGGCACATTCCGTTGCGGTGGTGGGCGGTGTGGCCGCCAATAAAGCGCTGCGCCAGCGTATGACTGAGGCAATCACATTACCGCTCTGGATCTCCGGCCCGGAGTTTTCCACGGATAACGCAGCGATGATTGCTTCGGCGGCCTACTTCCCATTGGACTCGAACGTCAATTTTGACATTGAGCCGGCTCTCTCATTAAGTGCAACCCACTCGTGATCCAGGATGCCCATGCGCAGCAGATCTAAATACTGGCCATTGCTCCAGACGTGGCTCCGAAGACGGCCCTCCTCAACAAACCCCACAGCGGCATATGCGCGGATGGCGCGTTCGTTGTTGCCGTTTACGGAGAGCCAGACCCGCCGAATGTTGCGAATGCGGAAGGCGTAGCGCAGCAGTTCACGCAGTGCGTCGCGCCCGTAGCCACGACCTCGATAGGCCGGATCCCCGATACCGATGCCCAGTTCGCAGGTGCGAGCCACGGGGTCGATGTTGAATAATCCGCAACTTCCGATGTATGTGTCATCGACCTCAATGGCGAAGTCAGGGCCGTCCCGTCTTCCCTTGCTCAACGACTCATCGAAGGCAGCCAGCAGGCGTTCGTATGATTGCGGTTCGGGCGCATCGCCACCACCCTGTAACTCAAACTCGAGGTCATTGTTGAATTCCCACTGGCGGCGCAGGTCCTCACGGCGCAGTGCACGGAGGACCACATTGTCACCGTGCAGCATGCGGCGCCCCTTTCTCTTCATAGCGGGCGAGGATGAACAGAACATCGGAGAGGCGGTTGAGATAGCGTAGCGCTTCCACGTTTGTTATGTCTCTTTCGTGATACAGACGCGCTACCTGGCGTTCTCCACGGCGCACGATAGTGCGCGCCAGATCCAACGAGGCGCCGACAACCGTTGCCCCCGGCACAATAAATTCCTTGCCGATCTCAACGCGCATCTTCAACTCGTCCCCGAGTTGATCGAGGAAGTCCACGTCCTCCGCCCGAATCTTCCAATCTACTTTTTCGTAATTCTCGGGCGGGGTGGCCAACTCGGCCATCAAGGTATAGAGATCGCGTTGACAGTGATAGAGCTGGTCTTTCAGCCAGGCATCAGGCGATTGCGCACGAGCCAAACCGAGCGCCGAGGTAGCCTCGTCAAGGGTGCCGTACGCTTCGGGGCGTCGATGATACTTGGGCACGCGGCCACTGCCCAGGAGATCAGTGTAGCCCTCATCGCCAGTCCGCGTGGTCACGCGCGCCATATGAATGTCCTTCCCGTTGACTCCCGTCGGGGGCCGTTTCTATACTTTAGGGCATCGCATGCGCCCGTGGCGGAACAGGTAGACGCGCTAGGTTGAGGGCCTAGTTCCCGTCAAGGGAGTGCTGGTTCGAGTCCAGTCGGGCGCACCACGATCACAATGAGAAAAGGACAGACGTCCCGTACGGCCTCTGGTGCGGGGCGTTTTGCATGCCGTGATACGCGCCTACGTCTATTTGGCAGCTTCTGGAATGATCTGGCTTGTTGAGGGTTTCCTCTTCAGTCGCTATCTGAACTTGTCCGTCTGGCAGTCGATTGTGTTGGCCGCTTTGTATTTGGGCCTTCTGGCGGCGGCGGTTACCCTGATGTTGCGTGCTCTTCGCCGGGCAGGTGCCCGGAAGGAGGGATTGGCGGCCTGGCGGGCTTTGTCGGTGGCCCCTATGCTCGTCACGATAGTGGGATCATTCGCTTCACTGCCGCTGATCCTATTTGTGGTGGCGCTGGGTAAGTTGTAGCCATATTTATTGATCATCTCGTGGACACCGAAGTGGACTGTGCCGGCGCCCAACCATATCCTTACGGGCAAGCACAGGTAGGGCGACCCGCGTTCGCCCGCGGAGCCCGGTTGTCGGCATATTCTCTCGGCGTCCTCTCCTAAATCTGGAGACTATGATGACGGCGACGGGCGAGCGCAAGTCGCGCCTACCAATGCTGAGTCGAGAGCAACGAGTACCACTGGCGGCCTCCCATGATCAAGTCCTCACGCAGCGCACATGGGTTTATGAAGCCGCCGGCGCGCGGCAGGAAACATTGTTTCGTATCCACTCGACGATATCTATCGTGGAGGCGCCAGGCGTGAAGAGCTCGGCCACGCCCATCTGCTTTAACGTCCGAACATCATCTTCGGGAATCGTACCGCCGCCGAACAACATGATATCTTGAGCGTCCTCCTGACGTAGGAGCTCCAGAATACGCGGAAAAAGGGTCATGTGGGCGCCGGAGAGGAGGCTGAGGCCTATCGCGTCGACATCCTCATCGACGCCCGCGCGCACCACCTGTTCAGGCGTCTGATGGAGGCCGGTATAGACGACTTCCATGCCGGCGTCGCGCAGTGCGCGGGCTACTACCTTCACCCCGCGGTCGTGGCCGTCGAGTCCCGCCTTGGCCATGAGAATGCGTATTCGTCCCTGTTCCACTGTTATCACCTATCTTCCTTAACGCCCACCGCCCAGGGTGGGCCGCAGACCCAGAGGGTGCCCCGGCCGGTTCCTACCGGCATAGTGCAATGTCCCTGGAAGTCGCGCTAAACGAACGCCGGTTCGCGATAGGCGCCCAACTCAACCTGCATCGCATCAGAGATTTCCTGCACGGTCGCGTAGACCCGCACCGCTTCCAGGATATACGGCATGACATTTTCCTCGCGGGCGGTTGCCGATTGGAGAGCATCGAGCGTGTTCTGTACTGCATTGGCATCACGAGCGGATTTCAGTTCAGTTACGCGTGCGATCTGTTGGCGCTCCACCTCCGGATCGATCTTCAGAATTGGAATGTCCAGCGGCTGGTCGTTGACGAAGTCGTTGACCCCGACCATGATTTTCTCATGGGTCTCCAGCTGTCGTTGGTAGTGGAAGGCGGCCTCGGCGATCTCACGCTGGAAGAAGCCCTGATCGATACCGGCAAGGACGCCGCCCATGTCAGCGATCCGGTCGAAGTAGCTGTTGGCCTCCGCCTCCATCCGATCGGTCATCGACTCCACGAAGTAAGAACCGCCCAACGGATCGACTGTGTTGATCACCCCGGTTTCGTGGGCGATGATCTGCTGTGTGCGGAGGGCAATCTCCACTGCCTTCTGGGTAGGCAGGGCGAGGACCTCATCCATTGAGTTTGTATGCAGTGATTGGGTGCCACCCAGGACGGCGGCCAACGCCTCTAGGGCAGTGCGCACAATGTTGTTTTCCGGTTGTTGCCCGGTGAGCGAGACTCCCGCGGTCTGGGTGTGGAAGCGCATGAGCCAGGCACGCTCGTTGGCAGCTCCGTACTTCTCGCGCATCAGTCGAGCCCAAATGCGCCTTGACGCGCGAAACTTGGCGATCTCCTCAAAAAAGTCGATGTGCGAGTTCCAGAAGTAGGATAGCCGCGGGCCGAAGACATTGATGTCCAGGCCACGCTCCAGACACGCCTCGACGTAAGTCATGCCATCGGCAATGGTAAATGCGAGTTCCTGCGCGGCCGTCGACCCGGCTTCGCGGATGTGGTAACCACTAATGCTTATCGGGTTGTATTTGGGGCAGTGCTCCGCGGTGAACTCCACGGTATCCACCACCAACTTGACGCCGGCTTTGGGCGGGTAGATCCACTCTTTCTGCGCTATGTATTCCTTCAGGATGTCGTTCTGGAGCGTCCCGGTTAACTGGCCGGCGGATACTCCCTGTTTTTCGCCAACGGCCACGTACATGGCAAGCAGCACGGCGGCGGGAGCATTGATGGTCATGGAGGTGCTTACGCGGTCGAGTGGGATGCCGTCGAAGAGGGTTTCCATGTCGGCCAGCGAGTCGATGGCCACGCCAGTGCGGCCCACTTCGCCCAGCGATCGAGGGTTATCGGAGTCGATACCCATCAACGTGGGATTATCGAAGGCCACCGATAGTCCGGTCATGCCATTGTCGAGCAAGTAGTGAAAGCGTTCGTTGGTATCCCGAGCACTGCCGAAGCCGGCAAACTGACGCATGGTCCAGAGCCGGCCGCGGTACATGTTGCCGTAGATTCCGCGAGTGTAGGGATACTCCGCCGGAAAGCCGATGTCACGCTGGAAGTCCCCCTCGCGTCGATCCAGTGGAGAGTAGAGCGGTTCGATAGGATCATCGGAGAGTGTAGTGAAGAGCGCGTCGCGGTCTCGACCGTACCGCTTCGTTCGCCATTCCTGATAGTCCTCTTCGAGCGTCTTATCCGTCAACATGGCTCATCCCTACTTTCTGGCGGTTGCACTTGGCGGCTCCGCTATGCGTTCAGCGATATCATACGGGTCACTCCGGCGTTCGACCACGTCATCCAGCATCCTTTGAAACTCCGCCGAATCAAACCTCGGCTCAAGGTATTGTTCGCGCATCTTTCGCTCGGCCAGTTGCCGAATGGTGCGCTCGAGGCGTAGCCGCCGCCGCCGGTCCAGAAGGCCGGACTCTTCAAGATAGAGCCGGTGTTGCTCGATTCGCTTCCACAGTTCCTCAAGGCCTTCGTTCTGGGTGGCAATTGTCTTCACGATGGGCGGAGTCCACGGCCCGGGCGAAACGTCCATGCGTAACAGATCGCGAATCTCGGCAACTGCCTTGTTGGCCTGCGGGTGGTCCGCCTTGTTCACCACGAATACGTCCGCGATTTCCATAATGCCGGCCTTTATTGCCTGGACTCCATCGCCGGCGCCCGGTGGGATCACCACCACTGTGGTATCGGCGGTGCCGGCGATCTCCAACTCGGATTGTCCCACGCCTACAGTTTCGAGCAGAATTACATCTTCGCCCATGGCGTCGAGGATAAGAGCGGCGTTGTCCGCCGCGCGCGCCAGACCGCCGAGGTGGCCGCGAGCGCCCATGCTGCGAATGTAGACGCCGAGGTCGGATGAGTGGCGCATCATGCGGATGCGGTCCCCCAACACAGCTCCTCCGGAAAACGGACTATTCGGATCGACGGCGATAACTCCAACGGTGAGCCCGTGTTGGCGGATGACGCGGATCAGTTCATCGGCCAATGTGCTCTTTCCGGCGCCCGGTGGGCCGGTGAGGCCGATTCGATAGGCATGGCCGGTATGGGGATAGAGGCGCCGTAAGAGAATCGCCATGGCCGGACCTTCGTTCTCAATGAGTGAGATAGCGCGACCCACGGAGCGGCGATTGCCGGTCAGCACGCCGTCGGCGAGGTCGCCGAACTCCATCCTAGGCGTCACGCAGAAGGTCCCGGGCAATAACCACCCGTTGAATCTGGTTCGTGCCTTCGTAGATTTGGGTAGCCTTCGCATCGCGCATGTAGCGCTCGACGGGAAACTCTTTGATGTAGCCGTAGCCACCAAATATCTGGACGGCGTCCGTGGTCACGCTCATCGCCGTGTCGGTCGACATCAGCTTGGCCATCGAGGCCAGCTGGGTGAAGGGCACGCCGCGATCACAGGCGTCCGCCGCTTCCCAGGTCATCAGTCGAGAGGCATCAATGGCCGTAGCCATATCGGCGATCATGAATTGGATGCCCTCAAAGCGCGACAGGGTCTGACCGAACTGCTTGCGTTCCTTCGCATAGTCGACGGCAAGATCCAGGGCTCCCTGCGCCAGTCCGACCGCCTGGGCGCTAATGCCGATGCGGCCACTATCGAGCGCCTTCATCGCTACCTTGAAACCATCGCCCTCGGCAGCCAGTAGATTTCGGGCGGGAACACAGACATCTTCAAGAATCACCTCTCCGGTGGCTGATCCATGCAACCCCAGCTTGTGCATGGGCGAGCCGAAGCGCAAACCGGGTATGTCCTTATCCACGATGAACGTGGATATGCCGCGCGGTCCGGGTTGCTCATTGCTCCGGGCGGCAACAATGTACACATCGGCTTCGCCCATGTTGGTGATGAACGTTTTGGTCCCGTTAAGGATCCATTCTCCGTCGACGTGCGAGGCCGACGCCTGCAGGCTGCCGGCATCCGAACCGGACTCCGGTTCCGACAAGCAGAAGGCCGCCAATTTCTCTCCGCTGGCCAGGGAAGGAAGATACCGTTGCTTCTGCTCGTCCGTCCCGAATAGAAGAATGGGCTCCGTGCCCACCGACGTGTGCACGTCAAGAATGACGGCAACGGTGCCGGAAACTTTGGCGATTTCCTCAACGAAGATGGCGAAGCAGACGTGATCGAGCCCAGCGCCGCCGTACTCCTCGGGCACGATGATACCCATGAGGTCCAGGTCCGCTGCCTGGCGCACCACATCCCAGGGAAACTCACTCGTGCGGTCAATCTCCTCGGCACGCGGCGCCACGACATCGCGCGCGAAGTCGCGTGCCGCCGAGCGGATCATTTCCTGATTCTCGCTGAGTTCCAGTCTCATCGGGCGCCGACCACCTGTCGTGCCACGACCACGCGCTGAATCTGCTGAGTGCCCTCGTAAATCTGCGTTATTTTGGCGTCGCGCATGTGGCGCTCCACCGGATACTCCTGGATATAGCCATACCCTCCGAAGATTTGGACGGCATCGGTGGTGACCTGCATGGCCATGTCGCCGGCAAAGAGCTTGGCCATCGAAGATTCGCGGGCGCAGGGAATGTTACGGTCGCGCAGATAGGCCGCGCGCAGCATGAGGGACCGCGCCGCCTGAATCCGCGTGGCCATGTCGGCCAGCATAAACTGGATTCCCTGGAACTGGCTGATCGGGCGACCAAACTGCCGGCGGTCCTTTACGTAGGCAAGGGAATCCTCCAGCGCCGCCCGCGCTATACCGATGGCCTGGGCCGCGATGCCGATACGTCCCGCGTCAAGGGTGTCCATGGTTACTTTGAAGCCGTTTCCCACACCGCCGAGGACGTTGTTCACGGGCACTTTTACGTCCTCGAAGACCACATCGGTGGTTGGCGCGCCACGGATGCCCATCTTGTCGTAATGGGTAGTGAAGGACACGCCCGGCATGCTCTTCTCCACTATGAAGTCAGTGACGCCGCCAGTTCCCTTCTCCCTATCGGTTACCGCGGTAACTACGTATGTATCGGCCTTCTCACCATTGGTAATGAAGATCTTCCTACCGTTGAGCAGGTAGTGATCCCCCTGAAGCACCGCGGAGGTCCGAATCGAGGCAGCATCTGAGCCGGCCTCCGGCTCGGTCATTGCGAGCGCTCCCAGTTTCTCGCCGGTGGCCAGGGGAGTGAGGAATTGCTGCTTCTGTTCCTCGGTACCGAACATCAGGATGGGCTCACCGCAGAGCGAGATGTTGACGTCCAGAATGAGTCCCGTGC
>JBPCKK010000028.1:0-13906 GCA_051004335.1 Chloroflexota bacterium | reverse complement strand
CTTCTTCCAGGAGCCGCGCCAACACCTGCCGCCGCAGCACGGCGCATCGTGCCGTCGCTGGCCCGCAGTTCGCCACTGGGCCGGAGTTCGACGTGTAGAAGCTCTGGGCGTACGCCGTGTATTGGTCCACCGTTCGCTGGCTTATGGTCCGGTCGCCCATGATCGCCGCCGTGCCGCGCGGCGTTCCCGACGAGCCGCAGCCGGCCAGAAGTACGTTGGCCACCAAGAGGAGGATGCGGTAATCGAAGTCCAATCGCGAGTGGCCTCCGTATCGATGTGTCGGAAGGCGAGTCAGGACGGACGCTCCCCTCGTAGGCGCGCAAGAGTGCCGCTTGTTGACTTACCCTCAACGTAGGGAATGATGCGCACCTCGCCACCGTAGCTCCGAGCTACATGCCCCTCGACCGGAAAGCGCTCACTGTCCGGATCGGCATCGTAGTCGCCGCCCTTGGCGTACACCGCTGGTTGTACTTCGGCCACCAGTTCGGCCGCCGTGTCCTCCTCAAAAACTACAACCCAGTCCACCGCCTGCAGTGCGGCGATGACGCGCGCTCGGTCCTCAGCGGTGTTAATCGGCCGGCCGGCTCCCTTGAGGCGGCGGACAGACGCATCACTGTTTATCGCCACCGCCAGCGCGTCGCCCAGGGCGCGAGCTTCCTCCAGATAGCGGACGTGCCCGCTGTGCAGCAGGTCGAAACAGCCGTTGGTCAGCACCAGACGCTTCCCATGAGCGCGCACCTCGTGGCTACGGAGTACCAGGTCCTTGCGCGGCAGTACCTTCGTTCGAGAATCCAGCATTCGCATGTACTGGTATTTCTATCACAGTCCCGGTGATCGTGCGTACTGGCTCAAACTCGATGGGAAGATCAAACAGCTTGGCATTGAGGTAGGAGAATATGGCCTTCAGGCTGGCCGCCAGCGGCACGGCGATAACCAGGCCGAACAGCCCACCGACAATCCCACTGGCGGTCAGGGCGAAGAGGACTACCAGCGGATGGAGGCGGACAGCGCGGCCCAGGACGTGCGGCATGACGAAATAGTCTTCAGATTGACGCAACACAAAGTACATTCCGGCCACGGCGCCGGCATAGGCGATTTGGCTCCAACCCCACTGATTGGTCCCATTGAAATACGCAACTGACACGGCAAGCGTGCCGGCAATCAGTGGACCGACGAGCGGGAGAAGCTCCAGTGCGCCGCTCATCAATCCAAGAAAAATAGCGCCAGGCACTCCCAGGATCTCGAGACCGATCGTGGTGACGAGGGCCATCATGACGAAGAGCAGCAGTTCGCCGCGAATGTATTGCTGCCAGGTGAGATTGATCTTGCGACCAAGCGCCAGGATCTCCGGACGGTAGGCCGGTGGGATCGCGTTGGCTGCCGTCCCTTTAAGGCGCCGGCCGTCCATCAGGAGATAGAAGGTAGCCACCGCGAAGAGGAAGAACTTGAAAAAGGTTTCCAGCGCATTGACGATGAGGTGGCTCGCCGTGTTGGCGTTGCCCGTCACACCGGTGCCGGTGCCCGCCAGCTGGCTTACGAGGTTATCGATATTGATCCCTAGGGGCTGGGGACCGACAATCCCAATCAGGGCTGCCTCGAGACGAGGCAAGTCCTCCAGAAAAACAGTGCCCTGCTCGACAATCTTGGGGTAAAGGTACCGCGATCCGGCTATCAACAGCAGGGCAATGACGCCATAGACCAGCAGAACTGCCCAAATCCGCGGCAACCCGCCGCGCACGTTGAAGTAATTGACCACGGGCGTGAGCAGATAGGCCGCCAGAAACGCCCAGAGAAACGGGCTGAGAATCTGACGGATCCGGAGGAGCACGACCACGAGCAGCAGACCGACGAGGAGCACGATCGTGAGCTTGCTCCGACTGGAAAGAAGTGGCCCCGCGTGCGGCTCGACTTGCACCGTCTTTTAACCTGGCGCGCTAGCCGGCGAGGCTGGCGGCCACCTCGTCATTCACCTCGGAGTTGGAGAACACGCGCTGGACATCATCCAACTCTTCCAGACGTTCGATAAGTCGCATCATGCGCTGTGCGCTCTCCTCGTCCAGTTCAACCGTCATGGTGGGCACCATGGTGGCCTCACTGCCGGTTACCTGAATGGAGGCATCTTCCAGGGCGTGGCGCACACCTTCCATGTTTCCCGTGTCGGTATAGACGATGAGACTGTCGTCCTCAACCTGTACGTCGTCGGCGCCGGCGTCGATGGCCAGCAGACCAACCTCATCCGGGTCATGGCCATCGGGAGCGGCGGTAATGACGCCACGTTGATTGAACAACCAGCGCACCGAACCGGTCTCACCCAGGTTGCCGCCGTTCCGATTGAACACGTGGCGCACCTCGGAAACGGTGCGGTTACGGTTATCGGTGAGCACATCGACAAGCACCGCCACGCCGTTTGGCCCATAGCCCTCGTAGGAAATTTCCTGGTAGTTGGCCCCGTCGCCGGCGCCGGCGCCCCGCTTGATGGCGCGGTCGATGGTGTCGGACGGCATATTGGCATCGCGGGCGCGTTGCACCGCCAGGCGCAGCCGGGAATTCATCGAGAGATCGGCGCCATCACGCGCCGCAACCGCGATCTCACGACCGAATTTAGTGAAGAGCTGGCCACGTTTAGCGTCGTTCGCGCCCTTGTCTCGTTTGATTGAAGCCCATTTTGAATGTCCAGACATCGCCAATCTCCCTGGAGCGTGCACATGGCGTCGATACGAATCAGCACGCCAATTATATCACCGGTTTGGCCGTGTTTCTGCTCTTTGAGAGCTCCGTCAACCCATGGGCGTGGGTGTAGGCGTGGGCAGGGACGGTGTTGGCGTGGGCGTTGCCCGTGGTGGCTGGCGGACGTGGAGCACCAGGGTGAGCGGCTCGCCCACGGCGCGCCCTTGCGGGTCACGCATCCGCCAAACACTGTGGAACTTGCCGGGCTGATGGGGAGCGGTCAAGACGACGACGATATTTGTGGACCGGCACGCGCCGGTAGGAGGCACCGCGACTAGCCGAGCGCCGAATGATTTTCCGGACGACAAGTGGAGTCCCCAACCGTCAGTCCAGGGCATTGCCCCCGCATTGAAAATGAGCCAGCCCTTGGTAAATTGGTGGTCGGTCATCACGGTCGTGCCGTCCGGCACCGCAGTGTCAGCTACATATCGCATGTCTCGAACTAACGGTGTCGCGGTGGCCGTCGGGAAAACGCTCTGGCCAGTTCCCACGCTTGTTTGTACCAGCAACGGTTCCGCTTCCGGCAGCACACCGAGTGCGCTCAACCAGGTTGATGCGCCTTGCTGCAAATCCCAGGCAACGAGATACCGGCCGGCGGCGAACGGTGCGACAACTGATGCCTGGATCACCACCGACTTCCCCGGCGTCACAGTGCGCGGCAATGCCACCGGGTGTTGCCCGTAGGCCAGGACACCGGGCGAGAGCGCGGTAAGTCCAGCGCCCGGCTGTGTGTTGGCAGTTAGGAGATGGTAGGTCAGCATGAGGGCGTCATTTCCCGTGGCCGGCCACACGGATGTGCCGGTATTGACCAGCCGCACATGCACGGTCTGCAGGGCACCCGGCAGGGTGGCTCGCATTGGGTCCGGCTTATAGACGGCGGCAATGGCCAGGGGCGGCTGGCGGTGGATTCTGACCGGGATGAAAGGTTGGGGATTGCGTTGGATGGAGTGGCGACGCGGGAGAGTGACGTGGATCGCGGGCCAGAGCAGGTTGCCGATTAGGTCGTGTGGTGGATGAGCAACCAGATAGAGAACGCGTTCCTGGTAGGGGTACGTGTCTGGATTCGTTGCCGGCGTCCCCTGCCGGGTGAAGCGAGGATTGTTCGGATTGTTCGTCCAGCCCCAGCCGTTATACGCCCAAATTGCGTAGTACCAGTCTTCCAGCACATCCGGGTCACCGGTGCCGATCCGCGGCGTGGCGGCCCATTTTTCGGCCAACACGCGCATGCCGTAGGCGATGTTGAATCGGTAGTCGCTGGCGACTCTGTTCGCCACGACCGGGGGCAGGGTTCCATCGACGTGCTCGTAGGCGCCGGGCATTCCTGATGTAATCTGCATGATGCCGTAGCCAAAGTTCCCGCTCACCAGTGGTCGGGGACCAGGCGCAAATTGACGCCAGCCACTCTCTACCCAGCCGATTGCCGCTAATAGGGAGGGCGGAACAGTGATGGGTCCGGATGGAGGACTTGGACGTGGAGAAGCACGCAGTGCACCATTGGCCGCTAGCTCAAAGGTTGCCGAGATCGCAGCCGGGCTCGGCTGGCCACAGGCATATGCCGCTAGTGAGGCCGGGCCGCCGCTCCAGAGGATCCCAAGCAAGCCGCATGCAGCAAGTGACGCCCGGAAGAGCATGGTCGCGGGCTTACCTCGACGGCGCCGAAGCTGAATACACTCGTCCGTTCCAGCTGTCCCGCAGAGTAACCACGCGACCATGTGTCGATACGGTCATGACATGGTTCCAGACGAGAGGCAGACCCGCGGGTTCGCGGTAGAGGCGAACCGCGTGGCTTGTCGTGTCGACTGTCCCCAGGTGAACGCCGATGGGCGCGGCGAGGGAGCCACCATCAGCGCTCCAGGCGATGGAATCTTCGTTTGGCAGGCCGGATGGGCCGTGCCAGGTGGTCAACCGGTCAAGGTTAAGCATGGCAAGGGTGCAGTAGTCGCAGTCAGCCGGTGTGACATATGCGACGTCATGACCTCCCGGCGATAGTGTGGCGCCATTCACCGGCTGGGGCACAAGCATGCTCATAACCCGAACGTGACCGGCACGAACCGCGTAGATTGTGGTGTCGGTAGAGTTCGCCACAGTAAAGAGAACGTCCGCTCCGCGCCAACCCAGCGGGGTGAGGCCCATGCCGGTCATACGTACCAGCACGGTGGTGCGTTGAGTCGGCCGGTCATAACTCAACAACGTCCAACGCGCGCCGGGGTAGGCCGAAACTTGGGACACCCGGACGAAGAGAACAGCGCGCCCATCCGCCGAGACAATCGGTCGAATATACGGGTCAGCCCTCCCGATGCGAATCGATTTGCGCCCGTGGCCGGCGCCGAGCATAAGTACACGCCCCTTATATGCGTCTCCAGCACCCGTGAAGTACGGTAGACGATGATTCCGCACGGCCGGCACTCGCATGGCGGCACGTGGCGAATTTAGGGCATACACGGGCGGCGCTAAACCTATGTCGTGCGAGGGCTTCGCGGTTGCTTTGGCTTTGGCGGTCGGTCGCGCGGTGGCCGCTGGGCCGATCGTAGGTCGTGGTGTGATGAGTGGCTGGGGCGTGAGCGGTGGGGGCGTGGGAACAACCGCCGGCGCCTTGGCCGGCAGCGCCGTGAGTGTCGACACGATGAAGATGACAATCAACAGGATGATGGTGAGGACGATAACCACCACGCCGGCGCGAAGGAGCCCGCGGCGCGGATTGGGCTGTGGTCGGGGACGCACGGCGGGTCCTCCCTGCGGATGTAATTTGGACGCGTCAGTGTAGCAAATGGCCGGGTTAGTACGATGAGCGAACGCAGGCTGCTTCCGCGGCGGATGGCCCGACAAAAGTAGGGGCGACCGGCGCTCGCCCGTCGCTGTCATTGCTGCGCCCATTTTTTGGGACAGGCGCGGAGGGGATACGCTGATGGAGGCGCCGCGGGCGAACGTGGGTCGTCCCTACCTTTGCTCTCCAATCGCGCCGGTGGTCCACAATCCTTGCAAGCGGAGCCAACCCCTTGTTTCTCAAATCCATCGACATCAGCGGATTTAAGAGTTTCGCGCGGCCAACGCGTTTCGAGATTCCCGCTGGTATTACCGCCCTTGTCGGGCCGAACGGCAGTGGGAAGAGCAATGTGGTGGATGCAATTCGGTGGTGCCTCGGCGAGCAGAGCATGCGCGACTTACGCGGTCAACGGTCGGAGGATGTCATCCATTCAGGAGCCCGTCGATCCCTGGGCTCAGCTGAAGTGCATCTTACCTTTACCGGAGAAATCGATTCCGAGGGAGACACCGTCACCGGTCGCCGGCTCTACCGTTCAGGAGAAAGCGAATACCTAGTTGATGGTCGTCGGGTCCGGCTGCGTGACCTCCAAGACTCCGTCCGTCAGATCGGCATAGACGGCAGCCAATACGTAGTAGTGAATCAGGGGATGACTGACGCGCTTCTGTCGGCTACTCCAGCGGAGCGGCGCGCCGTCCTGGAGCAAGCGGCTGGGCTATCCGCCTACCGGACGAGACGCGACGAGGCGCAACAGAAATTGTCGGCGACGGCGCGGAACGTACTGACCATCGAGTCTGTCCTCGCCGAACTGGAGCCGCGCCTCCGAACCCTACGGCGGCAGGCCCGAGCGGTCCAGGAACGTGATGAAGCGCGCGCCCGTCTGGGCGAGCGCTTAGCGCTGTGGTACGCCTGCCGCTATGCCGATCTATGCCAGCGGCTCGCGGCGCTTGGCGCTCAGATTGCCGACGTTTCCGCGAACCGAACGAGTGTGGAATCGGAGGTTTACGAGCTTGAAGGCGCGACTGACATGGCCATGAACACCGAGCGAGCCTGGCAAATCGACCTTGCCGAATGTGTATCCGCGCTGCATGCCGCCCAGCGAGAGCACGATGCCGCCCGATTTTCGGCGCGCGAGGATCGCCGGCAGCTGGATGCGGTGCGGACCCAGGCACGCGATCTCAGGCTTCTTGGCCAACGCCTCGACAACGATCTCGCCGCTTCACGGAGCAGGCAGTCGGAGATTCTCGCTCGATTAGAGACGATTCACGGCCAACATGTAAAAGCTCGTGCCACTCAAGAACAGGCAAACGGTGAACTTCGCATGGCGCGACTGGAACTGGAGCGCTTCGAGACTGCCCGCCAGAGCTTGGAGGCTCAACAGGCGCCGGCGGAAAGCGAACTCCGGGCGGTACAGGCTAGCCGGCAGCACGAGATCCGTGACCTGGAGGTTGGTGAGAAGGCGACTGTCGAAGCATCCCGAGGGCGTGAAGAGCTTACGGCGTTGCTGACTGAGGCCGGGCGGAAAGCGACCATGCTGGCGACAGATCTCGTCGCCGCACGGGTGGAAGAGGAACAGTTGATAGCCTCTCACAAGGAGGCGGAACAGGCCCTCTACACGGCGAAGCAGCGATTGCAACGATTGGAGTCCATTCGTAGCCGGTGTCAGGCCAGACTGCGGGAAATGGAGCGCCGGCGCGTTCAGCTTGAACGACTCATGACCTCAGCGGGCCAGGAAATGGCGGGGAGCCCACTGGTCGAGCTTCGGGCCCTACCGGGATGGGAACAAGCGATTGCTTCAGCCATCGGGAGCTGGGCGACTCCCGGTGCCCTGCACGCAGGCAGCGCGGCCGCCCAGACGAACGCGGAGGGCATCCAGCCGTGGCGAGATCGTTTGAATGCCGCGCACCATCCACTGCTGTGGGCGGGCAGTGTGGTTTCCGGATGGCCCTCGCACACCGCCAATCCATTGGCCGTGACCGTCCTGGTGGAAACAGACGTCCAGGCCCGCGAAGTCTGGGACGCGGTACGCCACGTGCCGGCGCTACTTACCGGTTCACCCAGTCTCCAGATTGTGACACGCCTGGGGGCGGTCCATTCCGCCTTGGGAATCCAGAACGTTGGTGATCGGGCACACGCGGTGCGCTATCTGCATTTCCGCAACGAGGCCGCGGCCATTGATCGGGCGCTCGATCATGTCCGGCTACGTGATGCGAGGCTGTCCGCCACCATAGAGAACTACACCCATCAAGTTTCAGAGTGTAACGCCGACCCCCAGGTCGCGGCGGAGAATAGGCGCCGGTCGACTGCCCGGCGACGAGAGTTAGAAGACGCCAATGAGGACGTTCGGCGACGTATACGCCAGGCCCAGGTAGAGCACGATCAGGCCTCCAGCCGCCTTGACCGCCTGACCACTGAAGCCGAAGCAGGAACGTTCCGGCTACGCGCGGCCGAGCAGCGTCTCGCGCAACTCGAGGGAAACCTGGCGGAACAACTCCCGCAATTGGCGGACGCGCGGCGCCAGTCCGCGGTGGCGACTGCGCGAATACAAGGCTGCCTGGACAAGCGAAATGCCGCTCAAAGTGCCATGGAGTCCGCAGTTGCTCGATTGAACGGTGAGGTAGCCGCGCGTCGGGTCATCGAACGTGAATTAGCCCGTCTGGAAATGGACGCGAAGCAACTCGATGAGCGCGCGCCCAAAGTCGTTGCTGAAGCAGTCCGGCTGGAATCTGAGCTCAACGGGCAAGAGCAGAGGCTGGCGGAGTGCGAACAGGAAGTGCAGCGGCGTGAAGTGGAGGTGGAGAACCGGCGAGCCGCCCGTCCATCCGCGGAAACCGCGGCCACTGGCCTTGTCGCTGCTCGTGGCCGCCTGGCAGCGGCTGTAAGCGCGCATGAGCGCTTACTGGTTCGCGCTGATTCGCTGCAGTCCGACATAGATTCCCCCCGCGGCGAAATTATCCGGGAAATGGGGGTCGAAGCTGATAACCTGCCACCTGCGGTGGGACCAGCGCCCGACGGCGACGAACTCCGTCGATTGCGCGCACGAGCGAATCAGTTTCCGGATGCCGATTTGGGAGTAATCCAGGAGTGCGCCGAGCTTGACCAGCGCTACAGCCGGTTGCGTGACCATCTCGATGACTTACAGGTGGCTAGCGTCAACCTTGGGAAAATCATGCAGCTGGCCGATCGCGAAATGCGCCAGCGATTTGGGGTAGCGTTCGACGCGGTGAACGCTGAGTTTGGCCGGGTTTTCGAAGTGATGCTTCGCGGCGGGTCGGCCAGCCTGGAACAGATGGACGAGCACGGCGGGATTGGTATCCGCGCCCAACTGCCGGGAAAACGGATGCACGCTAGCAGCGCCTTCTCCGGCGGGGAACGCGCCCTTATTGCGTCGTCGCTCCTCTTTGGCGTGCTCCGCATACGGCCCACGCCGTTCTGCGTACTTGACGAAGTCGATGCCGCGCTGGATGAGGGGAACGTCGATCGCTATTTGGCCGCCCTCCGCGACCTTAGCGAGCGAACACAGATCATAGTAGTTACCCACAATAGGGCGACGATGGGGGCGGCCGACGCGCTCTATGGGATGACAATGGACCGTGAGGGCGTCTCGAGCGTGCTATCCCTGCGACTCGATGACTACGAAGCCGCCGTCTGATTCTCCGCGTGGAGAGGCGTTTTGGGTGACTACCCGATACGCGCGATAGCCACGGAGATCACCAGAAATGCAAGCGCCACGCCGATGCTTACGTTGAACAAAGTGCGTTCAGCTCCGCGGCGCGTATGGAACACGCTGCCTTCCTGGCCGAACACACTGCCCAGGCTGGTGCCGCGTGCCTGCATCAAGATAAGCGTGATCAGGCTGATGGCCAACAGCAGGTCAGCGATTCGTAAAGAGTCTTTCATGTACGTTCCCTAGTGAGCAGACAGAAAAAAAGCCCCGCTGTACGGTGCGCCGAAGTATACCATTGTCCGGGGACACGGATACAACGACCGCTGTCGTCGGGAGGGAAGAATGAACCCACACGAAACACTTGTCTTCTTGTTCGATGTTGACAACACGCTGCTGGACAATGACCGTCTGAAACGGGATCTGGCCGAACGACTACAGAACCTGCTGGGACCGGAGCGCGCCAGAATTTTCTGGGAAATCTACGAAGTCGTGCGTGGCGAAGAGGAGTATGTAGATTTGCCGGAAACGGTGCGGCGCTGGAGCACTCGCGCTGCCGATCCGGAAACGGGCGCCGAACTGGATGCGCTGCTCGACAATTGGAACTTTCGGGCGTACCTCTATCCCGATGCGCTGGAAGCCATCAGTCATCTTTGGACTCTGGGCACAGTCGCCATTCTCTCGGACGGAGATACTGTATTCCAACCCTGTAAGATTCTGGCCAGTGGCCTCCAAGACGCGGTCCACGGCAATGTGCTGATCTATGTCCACAAGGAAGAAGAGTTGCAATCGGTATTCGCGGCATTCCCAGCGGACCAATATGTAATGATCGACGACAAACCGCGCATCCTTGCCGCTCTTGAACGAGAGTCCCCGACAAGGTTCACCACAGTGCTTGTTTTACAGGGCACGTATGGCGTGGAGCATGAGTTCACGCCGGAGCCGGACTATGTTATCGAGCACATAGGGGATCTTATCTCATTCTCGCGCAGTGACTTTTTATCGACCCGCCGGGAGCCAGATTCTGCCAGCGATCGGTACCAACCGTAGTCCCGGAATTAGCCGGTGGGGCGTTGACCATCGAGCATGTCCCTCCAAAGCAAGCACGCTCGTCACGAGCGCTGCCCTCAGACATGTTCGCCCGACCGGGAAAAGTGCGGGGCGGGACCATTCACCGGCTCAAGCCGGGACTACGGGGACTGAGCCAAGTTCATTGACGATCTTCACGGTGAACTACCATCAGCCCTTCGCCCGTGGACGTGCTCCGTGACCGACTCAAGTCTCACGATTACCTGCCGTACTGTGCGCGATTTGACGTTGTCTCAGCCTGAGCTGATCTCGTTCTGGTGCGTTGCGTTTGCCGCCCAAGACCCGCAAAACAAGCACAGCAAGAACCGCCCCTAAACCGTCGGGAAGCAGCCTGAGCTCGCCGAAGCGCGTAATCTCCCATCCCGCTAATTCAGCGACGATCTCGGCTCCGAGCGCCCCGGCGAAGATGACGAGCCAGTAACCAACCACTCTCCAACCGTAGGTGCGCCGGATGAGTTGATAGATCAAGGCACAGGCTAGAGTCACGAGAAGGAGAAAGACAAGCCAGGGAGGAAGTGTCACAGTCAGTGGCGCCGGAGATAGCGTTCGGCGGCTCGCAGCTGCAGATCCTTGCTGGTGCCGAGTTCGGCGTGAGCCGAGGGTACGAGAATATTCGGCGTGAGTCCTACGTTGCCGATCGAGCGGCGCTTCGGTGTCAGCCACAGCCGATCAGTAATCCGGATGGTCGAGCCGTCCGCCAGTGAGTAGACGCTCTGCATGGAACCCTTGCCGTAGGTTTGCGACCCGATCAGCACCGCGCCGTACTCGTCGCGCAGCGCGGCAGCCGTGATTTCGGCGGCGCTTGCCGTATTTGCGTCAACCAGAATAGTCACGGGCACGTGGACGATGCGCTGTCCCCGTATTACGTTCAGTGCGATGCTGTCGTGATTACTACTCTGCTCGTAGGCCACAACGCCACGCGAGAGAAAATCGCTCACCACGTGACGGGCGGCGTCAACATAGCCGCCCGGATTCTCCCGGAGATCAAGCACAATGCCACGCACGCGGCGGGCGTTCAGAATTTGCAGTGCCTGGCGAACTTCCGCGCTGGTGCTCTCGCCGAAACTCTCGATTTGCACGTAGCCCAGATGGTGAGGCAGCAGGCGTGGATAGGCGGTGATCGGCGCGATCTGAGCGCGGGTAACCGGCACGGCGCCCAGGAATCTTTTGCCGCGTTTGATATCAAGTCGAACTATGGATCCTGCCTGACCATGGATGTGGGCGATGGCGTCATTGCCGGTATAGCGCCGCACGGGAATGCCATTGATGCGCGTTATGAGGTCGCCGGAGAGCAGCCCCGCTCGGTCGGCGGGGGCGTGAGGGATGACGGCGAGGACTTCGAGCAGCTGGCCATCCTGCACCACGATGGCGCCGATTCCGCTGAAGCGCGAACCATTGAGCTGGACATCGGCCGACTGGTTTTGTGGCGGCGAGAGAAAGATGGTGTGCGGATCGCCGGTGGCGTTCATCATGCCGTCGATGGCGGCGTACATCAATTGGTGTTTGTTGAACGGCCGGAAATACGACTGCTGCGTCACCAGGTGATAGGCGGTGAGGAAGTCCCGGAGATTCGGGTCGGATAGGTCGCTGCTGCTCATCGGGGACTGCTGGCGGTCGACTATGGTTCCGGCGGCAAACCCGCCAACGAAGGTGAGTGACGCGGCGAGACCGGCGACTGCCCCGATGGCTAACGCGGTGCGCGGGACGCTCACGCGCCGGCTCCCGACGCTACCGCTTGGCCGGACGCGGAATATGGATTGGCACGCAAGTAACTCTCGATAAAGGCATCAAGATTGCCGTCCAGCACGCTCGTGGTGTTACTGGTTTCCTCCCCTGTTCGATGATCCTTGACCATGTTGTACGGATGGAGGACGTACGACCGAATCTGGTTGCCCCAGCCGGCCGCCACATGATCGCCCTTGAGACGCGCTTGCTCCGCTTCGCGTTCTTCCAATCTTCTCTCCAGGAGACGCGCAGTTAACACGCGCATCGCCACTTCTCGATTCTGCATCTGCGACCGCTCATTCTGACAGGCGACGACGATTCCCGTCGGCAGGTGAGTGAGGCGCACGGCTGAGTCGGTTTTATTCACATGCTGGCCGCCGGCGCCCGAGGAGCGATAGGTATCGACACGCAGATCATCCGGGTTGACTATCAGACTTTCCTCGTCCTGTTCGATCTCCGGTAGGACCTCAACCAGGGCGAAGCTCGTCTGCCGGCGGTGGGCCGAATCGTATGGTGAGAGGCGTACCAGTCGGTGTACCCCGCGTTCTGATCGTAAGTGACCGTAGGCGTACGGGCCGCGAATCTCAATGGTCGCGCTCTTGATGCCGGCTTCTTCGCCCTCGGATCGGTCAACGATGTCGACCCCAAACTGGTGATCCTCCGCCCAGCGGATATACATGCGAAGCAGCATTTCCGCCCAGTCCTGTGACTCGGTGCCACCGGCGCCGGCATGCACTGCGATAATCGCGTTATTCTCGGCGTATTCGCCGCTGAGCAGGGTGGCGAACTCAAGACGGTCCACTTGCTTGGCCAGCGCCACGCTCTCCGTCTCCACCTCTCGCTGTACTTCGGCGTCGTTCTCCGCCAGGGACAGCTGCAAAAGGTCAGAAAGGTTGCCGGACTCCTCCACGAGGCGCTCCCACTCAGCCAGGCGGTTTTTAAGCATAGTGAGGCGCGCCATCTGCCGGCCGGCCCTACGAGGATCCGACCAGAAGTCTTTGGCGCCGCGTTCTTCCTGGAGCGCGTCGATGGCTAGGCGAACGTTATCGAGGTCAAAGATGCACCTGTAGTGCGCTCAGCTTGGCCTCGATGTCGGCCAGACGGCCGCAAATCTCTTCAGTCATCTCAACTGCTCCGTCCGTGGCAGTACTTGTACTTCTTGCCGCTGCCGCAGAAGCATGGCTCATTCCGGCCGATCTTGCCGTTCGCCGTCGGCGTCTTCGAACGCTTGGCATGGGTGGAAGCCGCCTCCGCGGTCTTCTCCGCCCGCCGCCCAGACTCGGCGAGTCCGCCGGCCAATACAGGTCGTGGTCGCTCGCGGTGTGGCTCTGGAGCAGCTTCCGCCTCCGGCTCGTCCAACCGGCTCTCCTCGAGAATCAGTGAGGCGGTAGGCTGCCAGAGGATGTGATAGATCTGGTACACCACGTTCTTGCGGAACATCGTCTGGAATTGCTCGAACATGTCGAACGACTTGCGCTTGTACTGGACGAGCGGGTCCTGCTGGGCGAACGCCTCCAACATTGCCGCTTCACGCAATTCATCCATGGCATCCACGTGATGAATCCACAGACCACTCATGGTGACCAGGAGGACACGGCGTTCCCAGGCGCGAACCACCTCGTCGGAAAGCGTGCGCTCCCGATCCTCGTAGGCGGCGTGAGCCGCGTCGGTCAGCGCGTCGGTCACTTCGTCCTGGCTCATTGCCGCCAATGATTCCGGATTGATCTCCGGCGGCAGCGGGGTGATCGTGCCGATAGCGTTATAGAGCGCCACGGTGTCCCACTCATCGCTGTGGACGCCGGGACAATTGGTGTCGACCTGTTCGGCGATTTCATCATCGATAAGGCCGAGCACAATATCGCGCACATCTTCGCCGTTGAGGATGCGGTGGCGATCGGCATAGACGATCGAGCGCTGCTTGGCCAGGACGTCGTCGTACT
>JBPCKK010000027.1:0-3937 GCA_051004335.1 Chloroflexota bacterium | reverse complement strand
TGGGGCATCCGCCAGGTAATGATGGACTATAACCATTGGGCCGGTTTCGGTCTCCTCGGCGAGATCCTGCCCTGGGCGGACAATCGGGTGCAACTGGCCGAGGAGACCGATCACCATGGCTTGCGCGTAGCCAAGATCACGTTCTCCCTCAAGGACAACGACCGCAAGCTCATTGAGTTCGGCAAAAACAAGACGATGGAAGTGATGTGGGCCGCGGGGGCGGAGGAAGTCGTGCAAGAATCGCGCTATGCCCACCTCATCGGCGGGGCGCGTATGGGCGACGACCCGCGGAGTTCAGTGGTTGATCGCTTTGGCGAAACACACGATGTCCCCAACCTTTTCTGCTGCGACGGCAGCATCATGCCCACCCAGGGCTCGGCCAATCCCGGGCTCACCATCCAGTCCCTAGCGGCCCGCACCGCCAACTATCTGATCGCGGAGCGCGACCTGGTCCTTTGTGGGCGCCGCGGCTCCGGCCAGGAGCCTCCGGTACGCCACGATCTCTCTCCACCGGGGACGTACCAGCGTGGCGTCCCCGTTCTCGTCGGAAAGGATTAACACGTGAGTCAGGAAAAACCCCAGCACAAGGATCTACCGCACAAAGCACGGCAAACCGAACACGAGGAAAAAAGTGAGCCCGAAACCGGACAGGAAGCGGTCCAACCTACCGGGGAGGTAAGTAACGCGATTCAGGCAGCGGAGCAAGATGCGCGGGAGATCATCTCGTCGACATCGAGCTAGGCGACGGCGTGCAGCGGTTCACATAGACGTTGATCTGGTAGGGGCCGCCCCGAGTGGCGGTTGAACCGGATCATCCGGACCTCCGCCCGCAGGTGGCCTTCGTTGGTCTGATAGCTCAGCGAATTGCTCTAGCGTCCATAAAAGTACGTGCAAAGGCCGCCGCGCCAACAAGCCCGACATCGGCGCCCAATTGGGCCGGGACCACCTCCACATCGCGGCGTGGAACGGGCAGAGCATACCGGTTCACAATGTCGCGGATCGGGGTGAAGAACAGATCACCGGCCGCGCTGACGCCGCCACCGATGGCGACGATCTCCGGGTTGAAGATATGGATGCAGTTCACCACGCCGAAGCCCAGGGCGCGCATCGCATCGAACCACACCGCGCTCGCCAGTGGGTCTCCCTCGGCAGCCGCGGCGGCAATCCGTGCCGCGCTCACCTGTTTCCCCGGCTCCGCTTTGAGCGTGCTGTGCTCGCCGGCAGTCTGGCGCTCCTGAAAGCGGCGAGCTATGGACGTCCCCGATGCCAGCATCTCTAGGCAGCCGGTGTTGCCGCAGGTACACCGGGGTCCGTTCAGATCGATGGTCATATGGCCGATTTCGCCGGCGGTTCCGGAGGTTCCTTCCACGAGCGCGCCATCGATGATCACACCTCCGCCGATACCGGTACTGACAGTGAGATAAATCATAGAGCGCCGTCCCCGCCCCGCGCCGAAATGAAACTCTCCAAGGCCGGCCGCGTTGGCGTCGTTCACCACCAGCACGGACACACCGGTGCGTTGCTCCAGCTCCGCCTTGAGCGGCACGTCGTTCCAACCCGGTAGATTCGGCGGAGAGAACACAACCCCCGTCTGCGTATTGAGCGGACCGGGTGAGGCCACCGAGAGACAGCCGACGTCCCGCCAGCTCATGCCGGCTTGTTCCAGCGACCGTGCCCCGAGCGCCACGACCTGAGCGATCACCCCGTCTGGTCCACCTTGCAGGATTGTGGCTTCCTCGATACGCTGGCTCAGGTCTTCGCCATCGGCCAGCGCTGCCCGCACCCGCGTGCCCCCCAAATCAATTGCCAGATTCACCGGTTTCATCGCACCTCCCTCAGGCAAAGGTAGCCTCTCTGCTATATTCTCTAGTCTATGGACAATACAGCGCGCGCCACCCCGGGACAGCGAATCGGGCTTCTCCTCCGTGGTCCGGGTATTCTTGCGCTGCTGATCGCCGGGGCCGCCATACTCACCGCCGCCCATGGGCATCAACCCGGCCACGCCGCCACGCGCCCACCCGTCACCGCGACGCCGGCTCCTTACATGCTCGCCGTGTTGCAGGCCCACAGTATTCGGGATCCGGCAACCGCGATGAAGCTCCGTGTGGTTGCTACTCGACTCGCCGGGCCAACACAGCGACACTTAGTCCTCTCGGTGAAAGTCACCATCACCAACGGTGGACGACTCCACCGAGACTATGGCGCGATCAACCTCTATGCGCTGTCCGGCGCCGGCCAAACCTATGGCAGCGTGCGTCCGCCGCCCGGTCTCCCTCCACTAGCCAGCGGCTCACTCCCACCGGGCGCCCGATATTCGGGCTGGGTGGCATTCAGTCTGCCGCCACGGACCGAACAGCTATCACTGCTGTGGAATGACAACAACACCCTGCTACCGCCAGGTATTCCGGCACATATACTGATCGCGCCAACCGCCGGATCAGGCTAATCGATCATTGTGTGGAGGCGTAAAAGACTGCCCGCCACTCGACCGTATCCTCGCGAATCAAACACAGGTAGGGGCGACCTGCGTTCGCCCGCGGTGCCCCTGTCGGCGGATCCTCCCGACGTACCTGCCCCAAATTTGGGGGCGGAAATGCCGGCAACGGGCGAGCGCAGATCGCCCCTACCACTCCTCAGCACAGGGTCATGAGATCCTGTGGCGGCGTCCCACCCTTCGGTTTCCACGCAACGGTCTGGACAATCGATCAGACGGCATAGCGTGCCGCGTCAGCGCGCTTGAACTCTAGGCCCAGGCCGGGACGCGAGCGATCAGGATGCAATTTGCCATCAATCGGCGTCAGGGCGCCGTCGAACATCATGTGTTCGATCCGCGCGTGGTCGTGGAAGTACTCCATTGGCCGGAGCCGAGGCAGGGCGCAGCACGGCGGGACGTGGAGGGAGGGGGCGCAGTGCGCGGAGAGATCCATGCTGCGCGACTCGGTGAGCGGACCCACCCGCAGGAAGCCGGTGATGCCGGCGCAACGCGAGGCATCCGCCTGCAACACATCCACCGCGCCGGCCTCCAGCATGTGCCGGTAGTACCAGAGGTCATAGCCGTATTCACCAGCGGCGATGTCCATACCCGCCGGACCCCGATCACGAATGAGGTGGAGACCGTCCAGATCATCGGAAGAGACCGGCTCCTCGAACCAGACAACCCCATACTGACGGAAGGCCTCCGCCTGGGCCAGCGCCTGCTTCCGGCTGTAGGCGCCGTTGGCGTCCACATAGAGCTCGGCATCCGGCCCGATGGCCTCCCGCGCGGCGCGCACCCGGTTCAGGTCATCGGCCGGATGGGTACCGATCTTCATCTTGACACGCGGTATCCCCTCGCGTACCCAGCCGCCCAACTGCGCCTGCAACTGTTCAATCGAATACGACGTGAAGCCACCACTGCCGTAGACCGGCACGGCATCGCGGACCGCTCCAAGTAGGGTGACGAGCGAGACATCAAGTAGTCGCGCTTTGAGATCCCAGAGCGCAACATCAACCGCCGAGATCGCCATGGAACTGATGCCCGGGCGACCCAGGTTGCGAATAGCGTGAACCATTGCCTCCCAGGAGCCGGGAACGTCCATGGCGTCACGTCCGCACACCTTGGCGGCAAGCATGTTCTTAATCAACACACCGGTAGCGTCATCAGCATAGGTGTAGCCCAAACCGCGGATTCCGCCGGCCGTTGCTTCGACCAGCACCATGGTGGTTGAGTCCCAGGCGATGGTGCCGTCGGCTTCCGGCGCATCAGTCGGAATGGTATACACCGAAACATCAATCTGTTCAATGGGAGCAGACGGATTTCGGGCGCTCATCGTTCCTCACTAACTCTCGTCAATGACCTGCCGCATGTGGGCATACTCCGCCGCCATCCGATGCAAGATCTGTGCCTGCCCCGCCACGGCGGCAAGCACTACTATGTGATCGGGGTCACGCACTAGTG
>JBPCKK010000026.1:0-5254 GCA_051004335.1 Chloroflexota bacterium | reverse complement strand
CGGTGATCGAGGCTTCGCCCCTGGCCACAACGTCGAAGTCGCGACGATCCAGCGTGAGCGTGCGGCCACCATTGCGCTCGGCGCAAGCGATCACCGCCGCATCGACGAAGCCGAGGGCGAGGTCGGCGTAGTGCCTGACCAGGTGGCGGATGCGAGCGAAGTCGCGCTCGCCACAGTCAAGGCTGTATGCACCGGTATCCAGATCAGTGAGGAGGCCTTCCAGGGCACGGAGCGGCAGGGTACTCTCGATCATGTACGTCACTTCGGCAAGGATACCGGCGGGGACGATGTACGGTCCGCGCTCACCGTCACGGGTCCACAGCATCCGGTCGTGCTCCGGGTCGCCCTGGTTGATGATGGCATAGAGCGCCGAGGTATCGAGGGTGAGCGTCACGGACGCCAGTGTGTGCGCAAATACTCTTCGATCTCGGCGGCATGGGGTGCAGTGGGAACGTTCACGATTCCATCAGAGACGAAGTGGGACTGTGCCTGATCCTGCTCCTTCAGCCTCTCCAAATCGGCCAACCGTACGAGCCGCTCACGACCATCCAACGGGTTTTTCTGTGCAGACAGGGCCCCTTCCTTCACAAGTCGCCAGATCTTCGTATTGCTGACACCGAGACGTCGAGCCGCTTCTCGCATGGTCACAGTTTCAGACATCACTCACTCCTTCGCGCGTCATCCCACTCAGCTCTGCACATCATGATACATTACGAAATATAGCGTTGGTTTTGGGTATTTGTGGGCGAGTATCATGGTGGTGTGAACGAAGAAGTCATTCCCATCCTTCACGTGCGCGATGCCGCTGCGGCTGTCGATTGGTACGAGCGACTCGGGTTCGGCCAGGAGTGGGAGCACCGCTTCGAGCCAAGTTTTCCGGCGTTCGTTTCGATCTCGCGGGGAAGCATACGACTCTTTCTCTCCGAGCATCAGGGAGATGCCCGACCGCATACACTGCTCTACTTCCGTCTGGACGATGTTGACGCCGTCGCCAAGGAATTTGGCGTGGAAGCGAAAGAGACGCCCTGGGCGCGTGAGGTTTGGCTTCGCGACCTCGACGGAAATCGGCTGCGCATTGGCACCCCAAAGTAGTCTTGGCCGGCGACCGAACATCCACGATGGTCCCAGCGGATGTCGCTCTGATCGTCGACCGTTACTTGCAGTTGACCGATCGTGCCCTCCCGGGAACAATCGAGGGACTGTACCTGACGGGGTCGGTCGCGCTGGCCGACTTCCAGCCCGGTCGGAGCGACATTGACTTCATTGCCGTGACGGAGGCTCTTCTCAGCGCGAAAGAGCTTGATCGATTGCAAGACGTCCATCGAGACTTGGCCACCGAGCATCCGAAGCCATGGTTCTCCGGAATCTATGTGACTTGGGTTGATCGGCAGAGCAACCCGGTCGATCTAAAAAGTGTTCCCTTCCATCATGAGAGCCGGTTCGGCCGAACCGGCGGGTTCGAGGCGAATCCATCAGTCTGGCTCACGCTGCGCAGATACCCGCTGTCGTTCCGTGGACCGGCCCGTCCTGATGTCTGGCATGATCCCGCTGTCCTACGCCAGTGGAACCTGGACAACCTCAACTCGTACTGGCAAGGATGGACGTCTCGGCATCGCCGCCTCCTAGGGCGCGGCCTGTATCTCTTGACCGATGAGGCTCTCGCTTGGTGCGTGCCCGGCGTGTCCCGCCTCCACTACACAATCACCACTGGAGACATCACGTCGAAGTCCGGCGCCTGTCAGTACGCCCTCGGCACATTTCCTGCTCGGTGGCATCCAATCATCAGGGAAGCTCTGGCCATACGAAACGGGGAACGGAGCCGCTATCGCATTCCCTTCGCGCGTCGACGAGACGCACTGGCCTTCATGCAGTTTGTCATAGATAACGCGAATAGCTCGTATCTGGATGATCGGGATGAAAAACCGATGCACCCAAGATAAGATCTGTAGGGACGGTCTGCTCCTGTCTGCGTCCGCCCGGGCGTTGAGCACCACGATGCCGCCCCAGCGGCTGGGCGTCTAGACTCAGGCACACGCCTCCGGAGTATCGAACAGAGGAAAAAAACGTCACCATGGGACATCGCGGGCGGACGCAGACGGAGCAACGGGTTGTATCCGAGGCTTGTTTCAGGTACGGAAAGCCTGCCGGCTCGCGCTTTCTCATCAGTTACAACTGTCCCACTATTACACGGAGTGCTGGTAGGCGCGGAAGGCTCGGGTAGCAATCCAGCCACAGATCAGGGTCAGGAGAAACAGCCAGCCGAGGCGGGCGAACACGAAACCCCAATCGGGCTGCGCGCTCAGCCCTGCACGACCAGCCTGCACCGCCCAGTTGACCGGATTGAACTGGGCGACGCTCCGCATCCAGGAGGGCATCAGGCTCTGCGCCATGAACACCGACGACAGGAAAGTGAGCGGCAGCAAGACGAAGTTGACAGCGCCGATGACCGACTCCTCCTGGCGGGCAACCAGGGCCATCGCGTTGGAAAGCGCGCCAAAGGGCGCGGCCAGCAGGACGGCGCAGCCGATGAGCACAACCATCCCGAGGATTCCCCCGGAGTAATTGGCGCCGCGGACATACCCCAAACCGATGATGATCAGCGACTGGATCACAATGATCACGGCAAGGGAGATGAGCCGGCCGGCGATCAACGCCACCCGGCTGGCCGGCGCCACCAGGAAGCGATCCATCACGCCACGGTCCATGTCCATGACCACACCCATCCCGTTCCAGCCGGCGGAGAACAGCGCGGTCATGATGACGATGCCCGGAGTGAGAAACGCTAAATAGGAGCCGGCGCCAAAGCCCGGAATCTCCACCACGCGCTTGAACAGCTCAGCAAAGAGCAGCAGGTAGATGATCGGCTGCACCAGGGTGAATCCTATATACCAGGGCTGGCGCACTAGATTGCGTAGTTGGCGCACCGCCATGTACCAGGAATGTGTAAGGGCGATTGTCATTGGGTAGCCTCCTTATCGGCGTCGTCGAATGCTCTGCCGGTGTAGCGAAGATAGACATCATCAAGTGAAGGACGCGCCACGGCGACCGTCGCCACTGGTATCCCGGCGGACTCCAGCGCCGCCAGAACGGCGGGCACGGCCGCCGCGCCATGGTCGGCGCGGGCGCGGACCGAGCAGCCGGTAACCGACACGTCACGTACGCCGGCGACGCTATCCAGCGCCAGCTGAGCGCCGTCCATCGGTTGAGTCAGTTCCACCTGGATGGCGTCGCCACCCAACTCACGCTTCAGATCATCGGGAGTGCCCTCGGCCACCACGCGGCCATGGTCGACGATGGCCAGCTGCCCCGCCAGCCGATCCGCCTCCTCCAGGTAGTGGGTGGTGAGGAGAACGGTGATGCCGTCTTCTTTGGAGAGGCGCGAGATTTCTTCCCACATACCGGCACGCACCTCGGGATCAAGCCCGGTGGTCGGTTCGTCGAGGAAGAGAACCTGGGGGCGGTGGACGAGTCCCACGGCAATATCCAACCGGCGCTGCATTCCACCGGAATAGGTACGCACCACCCGATTGGCGGCCTCGGCCAGCCCGAAGCGCGCAAGAAGTTCGGTGGCTCGGGATTTGCTCTCTCGACCTCGAAGCCCATACACTCGCCCCTGCAGAATCAGGTTCTCCTGACCGGTGGCGTCACGATCCACTCCGGATTTCTGGGCGACGGAGCCAATAGACCGGCGAACTTTATCGGGCTCCCGCAGGACTTCGAACCCGGCGACTCGTGCTTGTCCGCTGTCCGGACGAGAAAGCGTGGTAAGTATCTTCACCGTGGTGGATTTGCCCGCGCCATTCGGTCCCAGTAAGCCGAAGATCGTGCCGGCTTCCACTGTGAAGCTCAGTCCATCGAGGGCGCGCACGCTCCCCTTATATGTCTTGACCAGATCGTGAGCTTCAATGGCCAATTCTCGGTGCACCATCTGGCCCGGGCGTGTCAGATCGGCGGTTGCGCGTTGTTCCAGCTGGTTCATACATCCTCCTGTTTATTTCCGCTCATGAATATCGGATTGAGCCCTTCGAGTGCCTCGGGCAGCCACGGCAGTTCCCCGGTGCGGATGTCCTCGACGATCCCCCGAACCCACTCCAGTTCGGCGCGAAGCAACACTTGAGCGTACTCATGCTCGATAGAGAACAGGCGAGGAAGACCCATCACCGTTCGCATGTTCTCGTGCATGATGCCCCCGCCAACAAGCTCCGCCTCCAGTCGGATGGCGCGCACCTCCAGGAGTTGGGCCGCCTCATCCCGGGAAAGCACGGAGATGAATGCCAGAATCGCCCCGAACCAGGGAAATTCGTGAATAGGCTCTGCCACCAGCTCCCGCATCCAGGAGTGGAGCTCTTCGCGCCCCAAGTCAGTGAGACAGTAAACTGTACGCTCCGGCCGGCGTCCCTCCCGACTGGTTTCTCCGGCCTCAATGAATCCCGCCGCAACCAGCCGGTCGACAGTACTGTACAGAGAGCCAGCCTTAAGCTTGATCACCGAGCTGAAGCCGCGCTCACGCATCAGCTGCTGCATCTCGTACGGATGCATCTCCCGTTCACTCAACAGTTCAAGCGCCGCCAGGGCAAGTGGCGTTCGTGGTCCACGAATCATGTTCGATTCCGATCATCTACTATCGTATAGTCGCAACCGACTATACCAGACCGGGTAGAGCCATGCAACTACGAATTCCGCCATGGCAATAGCTTCATACTGACGGTGATGTAGGGACGCACGGCTCCTGTCTGCGTCCGCCTTGGCCGCGATGAGGACTACGATGTTCCCCGGGGGATTGGGTATCGACTGGCACACACGCCGGCCAATGAGCCATCGATCGGAGGAGGACGCCACAAGAAGAGGACACCCCAGGCGGACGCAGACAGGAGCAACGTCCCTACATCAACATCGAATGAAGGAGGGCAACACAGGAAGGGGACATCGCAGGCCGACGCAGACAGGAGCCGGCGTCCCTACAGCAACCTACGCGTGATTGGGCAATGGGTTGCATCCGGACTGCACCCTTCGGCATCCATACCTACGCAAACCGCCCCAGACTCCACATGGCCTCCCGTGTGGCCGAATAGAGCGTGCGGAAGACAGCGTACAGTTCGCCATACTCAGATGCTCTCCCTGGATCCGGCTCGGTGACCTCCGTGGGGCGTTCGATTGCCGCGCACAATTCTTCCACATCGCGGAAATAGCCGGCGCCAACCGCCGCCAGCAGGGCGGCGCCGTAGGCCGGCACTTCCTCCACGCCGCTTCGGTA
>JBPCKK010000025.1:0-3514 GCA_051004335.1 Chloroflexota bacterium | reverse complement strand
GATAAACGCTTCCTGCAGCGCGTCCTCCGCATCGGATTGATGGCGCAGCACAGCCAGGGCGATTCCGTAGCCGGACAGCTTATAGCGATTGACCAACTCGCGGTATGCCGCATGGTCGGCGCGTTTGGCGCGGGCGATCAACTCGTCATCGGACAGGGCGGCAAGATCCTCGTTCATATGTTTCCCACCATGGACCTATACTACCGCTCCAGGACGACGAGACGCTCGGCAGCTTGTCCGATCGTCGCGCGGTTTCCTCGGCTCGACTCTTCGGCGCCAGGCGTTATTCCAACCATTTCTGGAGGATCGAGAAAGGTCGATGGGTGCGGTTTCTCGGCGTCGGTGAGCCACTCTTTCGCCCACTCCGTAGGCAGCGCGTTCGGAAGGCTTCTCCCCGACATTTCCGCCCAGAGTATTGCCCAGGACCGCGGGACCACGCGCCGCCAATCATACCCACCGCTGCCCACGGCCAGCCAGCGGCCATCACAGAGTTCGTGCGCCAGCCCGTGCATTAACGAAGCTTGATAGCGCAATGAGTCGGTGGTAAGCGCCAGGTGGGTAATTGGGTCCCAGACGTGCGTGTCGCAGCCATGGTTGCTGAGGATGATGTCGGGGCGGAACTGTTCGGCGAGAGTTGGGATTATCACGTCCAGCGCATCCCGCCAGTCGCCGTCAGTCGTGAAGGGCAGAAAGGGCACGTTGAGGCAGAAGCCGCGTCCGGCCCCTTCACCGATCTCGGTGACATCGCCGGTGCCGGGGAAGAGGAATCTTCCACTTTCGTGCAGCGACACTGTGTAAATATCCGCTCGGTCGTAGAACATCCACTGGACGCCGTCGCCATGGTGGCAATCAAGATCGATATAGAGCACGCTTGCGCCGTAGTCGCGGGCCAGCACGGCGGCGGCCACCGCTGGATCATTGTAAATGCAAAAGCCGGATGCCCGTGCCGGCAAAGCGTGATGCCAGCCTCCGGCCGGGTGGAATGCGTGGGTCACTGAGCCATCCATCACTGTCCGGGCGGCCTTTACAGCACCACCCGACATCAGTGAGGCGGCGTAGTGCATTCGGGGAAACGGTGGGTTGTCCACGCTGGCGAAACCGTAGTGGGATGAAACTGATGGGATTCCACCCTGAATAACAGCGTTGACATAATCGCGATCATGAACCAGCAAGAGATCCGCCTGGTTAGCTTCCTCCGCACCGAGCGATTCCTGTTCGGCATCCCACAATCCGGCGGCCTTCAACAGGCCCATCCCCGCCGGTATACGCTCGGGTCGGAGCGGATGCCAGGGGCCAAAATCGTAGAGCAGAAAATCGGGGTGAGTGACAATGGCGGCGTGTGGCGTGGCGGGTCTCCGATCAAGTGTTAGGGTACGACCTTGTCATTTTACGTTCTGACTGCCTACCACGCATCATCTTGGGCATGATGCGGTACGGTCCGGCCCCCGTGCCGGACCGCCCTGGCCTCCCCGCCAAACCCGCCTCGAGGTATCCGGCAGGGCGCCGGCCATCGTGCTATTCCAGAAGGAGATACGGTAGCGTGGCCGATGGCGCATATGCGGTTGCCTCATCCTGGCTGGGGAGTCGAATCTACTCAGCGCCTTTCAGCGCCTTGTGGGGAGTTCGTGGCAGACGGTTATGCGCCTCGTGGGCCAGCCAGGGCCGCTGCGGCGGCGGGCCGGCGAGGGCGCTCGACCCGTACTACTCGAAGGGCGTGGTGGAGGGGAGCATGGTCGCTGGCGAGGCGTGGCCATACGGGTCTTGCAGTTGCGACGCCTGATTTACTCGCGAATAAGTCCAAGCAGGGGAACGCGCTGCTAAGATGGCCCCAGTTCCATTCGGGAGGCGTCCGTGCTCCGTGTGATTGTGCTTATGGTTACGGTTCTGGGCGTACTTTGGCCACCGTCGGTTCGCGCGGCGCCGGTGGAACCCGTTGTTGCTGCTCCGGAGGCTATCGTCATGGACGGCTGGACGGGCCGGGTGTTGTGGTCGCGCCGCGCGGACGTGCCGCGCTACCCGGGAAGCACGATAAAAATCATGACGGCATTGCTCATTCTCGAGCGGCACGTTCCGCTCAGTCGCGTGGTCACGGTTAGTGCATTCGCCGCCTCGTATGGTGGGTCGACCGCCGGACTGTATCCCGGCGAGCGCCTCACTGTCTGGGACTTGCTGCACGGCATGTTGCTGCCATCCGGTAATGACGCGGCGGTTGCTGTTGCCCAGATCATCGCTCCCAGCATTCCTGCGTTCTCGGCCATTATGAATCGGCGGGCGCGTCGCCTGCGCATGTGGCACACACACTATCTCTCCGCCAACGGGTTCGATCAACCAGGTCAGGTCAGTAGCGCCCGTGATCTGGCGATTGTGGCGCGTTTCGCCATGCGCTTCCGCGCGTTCCGGCGAATCGTGCGGACCCGCGTCTGGCGTGCACCGTCGAATGGAGGCCCGATCACCCATGTCTGGTACAACACGAACCAGCTCCTGGGAGCCAGTTCCGCCGTGGACGGGGTAAAAACAGGAACTACACCGGGCGCGGGTGCCTGTCTCGTCTCGTCAGCGCGTAAAGACGGGCGATGGATCATCGCCGTCAACATGGATAGCCCCGAGGCTCTCCGCTTCGCCGATGGCGCCGCCCTGCTCAACTACGGATTTCTCGCGGAGGGTTCGATGCCGTCCGCCCGTTGAGAAGCGCTGATCCTTCCCGTATAATGCGACACCCACCTCAGTGTTGCGGATCGCCGCCGGGCGTGAGGCGGTGCTCGCGTTTGACGCGGCGCCAATGACGTATTCCGGCGATCGATTCTCTCGAAGAGGAGTGCCCGTGAAAATTACTGCCAGGCAGGAGCAGTTGAGCCACGCACTACGCGTCGCTGGACGTGCCGTCGCCGCTCGCAGTCCGCTGCCCATCACAACGAACGTACTGCTATCCACGGACGAGGGTCGACTCAAACTCTCGGCCACGAATCTGGACATTGCGATCAGCACCTGGATCGACGCCACCGTCGCCGAGGAGGGCGCTCTTACCTTACCGTCGCGCCTGCTTTCTGAGTTTGTAGACAACCTACCGGGTGGCCCCGTTGACATCGTGGTAAAGAAAGGCAGCAACTCGGCGCAGATCCAGGCAGGCCGCTTCCAGGCGAATGTCCGCGGCATGTCGGCTGATGACTTTCCGGTGATACCCACGGCGGACGAGCAGCCGGCCGCGCTAATCGCCCCGGATCTCCTGAAGGAGATGATTGAACAAGTTGCTTTTGCCACTGCCGCCGACGATACCCGACCGATGCTCACTGGTGTTCTTGCCACTTTTTCAGGCGAACAAATTTCCATGGCGGCGACCGACGGCTTCCGGATGGCCATTCGCGTCGGTGAATTGCAAGGCGCATCCAGCGGTGACTTCAGCGTCATTATTCCCGGTCGGACCTTGACCGAATTGGCGCGCATCCTCCCGGATGGCGACACGCCGGTGGAGATTACGGTGACCCCAAACCGCAACCAGGTGGTGTTTCGTGCGCCG
>JBPCKK010000024.1:0-5234 GCA_051004335.1 Chloroflexota bacterium | reverse complement strand
TTGAGTAGAGTACCACCATAATCACCACGAAGAGGGCGATGGCTGTGAGCCAGGCATCAAGCGAGGTCGTGCGCACCGCGCGCAGCACCGGCCCCTCCTTCTCGGCAAGGAACTCACGCAGGATCTGATAGCCAATGAACGTACCGAATATGAAGATGAGCAGATAGGCAGCTTCCATCGACGCCACGGCCAGGGCGAGGACAGCGGCGCCGCCGTACAAGAAGCGATGCTGGTTCGTCTCGAGATAGCGCACGACGCAAATAAAGAGGATCAGCGCGAAGCAGGCGAGATAGATATCATCGCGAATAAAGCGCGAGAAGTAGACAAAAACCGGACCCACGGCGAGCATAAGACTGGCCAGCAGAGCGCCGGGCCGGGTGAGATGGTGGCGGAGAAAGAATGGGAGGGGGATGAGCATTGTTCCCAAGATGACGGCAAGCAACCGGGCGGAAAACTCGCTGGCGCCGAACAGCAGGTAAAAAAGCGGCGCCACCTCGAATTGAAGGGGTCCATGCATCAGAGGATCGTAGGTGTAGCCCTGACCCACGAACAACTTCCAGGCGTAGTACGCATGCAGACTCTCATCATGGTGCATCGCGCGGTTGCCCACGTCCCAGATACGCAGCAAGAAGCCGGCGACTAGGACGGTGGAGTACGCGACCATCTCACGCCGGGCGAACAGCGCCGCGATCCACTGTGTCGACGGGGCCAACGACCGGTCGAGGATGCCGCCGGACGGCGTGTCGCGGGGCATGGTTGCCTGTGCCATTGAGTATGTCCCTTTAGTACGGGCTGACAAGCCCGTGCTTTACATAGTAATAGAAGCCGATACTCTGGATCGGACCAAAATGCCGGCGCTGGATCTGCCAGCGAGCGAAGACGTTCCAGTATCCGGGATCAACCAGATCACGGAAGAAGCTGGACCAGGTAAGCAATTTATAGTCCTCGGGGAACCACCAACGCAGGATGTAGTGGTGGCCTGAATAGTCTCGGAGTTGCGGCAGCAATGCTGCTTGGTGAGAATCGTCGACCAGAATCACCGGATTGGTGGAGAACGGCTTTTGTAAGAGTTGCGGGTATTGCGGATAGGCGGCGTTGTGCAGATCGCGCAGATACCAGGCAAAGGGCCAAGTGTCGGTCGAGTCGATAGTCACGTGCAGGTCGTTGCCGTTGGTGACCTTATTGGACACTGCCTCAATCTTTTGAGCAACTACCGGTGTGTCCGGCGAACTCTGCACGTAGACCATCATTTCCACCGGAGTGGCGCCATTCACGAAGTTCACCTCGAAGGTGTTGTGGAGCTGAATGGCGCCAAGTACTATGGCGGCGCCTACTACCAGCCAACGTCGCCAGTCGGGCTGCCGCACGAGATCCACCACGAACATGGAGCCGATGAGGAGAAAGGGAAGCAACGGGTGAATCATCAGCCACGGAAACTTTTCGCCTGCCCAGGAATACACCCCGAACATGAGGATGGCCCAGTAGGTGAGAAAACTAGTGAAGACCGTGGGACGACGCATAAACCAGACAATGCCGGCGATGCCGAATACGACGGCAATTTGCTCGTACAGGCTGTAGAGCAACGGATAATAGAACCACGGTTGTCCACCGCGCGCCACCCGATGTTGGCTGAGCCAGTAAAACAGGCCGCCGATGATGTCCTTGCGACATGGGTTCAGTGGGAAGGGATTCCCCGGACAGGCGCCTCCGGTGTTGAAGAACGGCTGGCTCGCGTCCCATATTCCGTGGAGATTCGTGCCGAACGTGGAGTAAAGCAGGAAGAGAATGGCCAGGATGATGGTAAAGGCGCCCAGCCAGGTTTGCCGGCCCGTAGCGCGCAGCGATGTGCCCAGCGACGAGCCGCTTTCCGTACGGGCAGCGTAGAACGTTTGGCGGTGTACCAGCGCGATGAGCAGAAGGGCGAGAACGAGGGGAACGGGCAAATAGAGGCCAGTAAAGACGGAGAGAAGAAATGCGATGACCAGTACAACCAACACGCCAATCAATACGATGTCCTTGACGTTGTGCTTCCCGCCGGTCCGGGCCCAGAACGAGGCAATATGCTCGCCGATTGGCCGGCGAGCTGCGTATTCAGTGGCCAGCGCAATGATCAGAAACGTGCCAAACACAAAATAGGTGATGTAGGTGTTTTCCATGGCGGCAAACGACAGTGCCGCTGCCGCCGCCGCCAGGTAGATGTACCCGACGCGGCGCGTGCGCCAGAAGCCAAATATGGCGATAGCCAGCAGCATGGCGAACACGCTGGTGAATATATCGTCACGCTCCAGGCGTGAGTCATAGACGAAGGCCGGCGACACCGCAATAAATACGGCAGCTAGGATGGCTGGAACCCGTCCCAATTCGCGTCGCAAGAAATAGGGCAGCCCGACCAACGCGGTGCCGAAGAGCACGGCCATAAGCCGGCCCGAAGTGTTGGATACGCCGAAGAGGAAATAAAACAGCGCGGTGACTGGGAATTGGAGCGGGCCATGGTAGACGGGATCGTACTGGTACCCCGTGCCGTTGTACAGATTCCAGGCTAGCCAGGCGTGAACCGCCTCATCGCCATGCATAGCGCGGCTGCCCACGTCCCAGAATCGAATAGTGAAGGCCACAACCACGATCGCGGCATACAGCGCTTGTTCGACGGTGATTCGCGGCAGCGCCATCGTTCGGACGGCGGGGCGGCGGGCCACAGTAGGACGAGGCGGTGGCGGACGCGGATTCGCCGGAATGGTGCGCGTGGCTAGTGGTGGTGCCGCGTTACGTTCGCGAAAGCGAGGCTTGCGACGGGGCGGGGATGAGGGTCGGGCCATTAGTCAGTGAAGGGAGCGCGCCAAATGGCGCCTGGGGCTACTCACGTCGATGGCACTCCAGCCTGTAGACATGTCAAAGCGTCTGATTGTAGACAATCGCGACTGTCGCTCTCACGGTCGATGGCGCTGCACGACCGCTGCCTTCAACACCTGCACCTGAGACCAGCTACCGCGGCGCGGAATCAGTCCGTATCCCGTGACGACGAGATTGTGAACGCTGGTACGCATGTACACGAGCCGGTGAGGAATATATAGCGGGATCCAGGCGGCGTCGTTGACGAGGGTCTGTTGCGCCTGGTTGTACAACGCGTCTCGGGCACCCTCCCGCCAGGTGACGTCTGCTCGTTCTACCAGGGTGTCAAACTTTTTGTCGCTGTATTGCACGTTGTTATTCAGCGCTTTCGTCTTCCATTGTGAGGAAAGCCAATCGTGTGCATCCGGATAATCAGCCGACCAGCCCGAGATATAGACCGACAAGGCGTTGGTCTGCGCTTGTTCATAAAGATTATTGAGATTAAGTTCGTGTACATCCACCGGAATCTTGAGTACGTGTTGCCAGGCGTGCGTCACGGCGAACGCCAGTCGCCGAATGATGATTGCCGCGGATGCGTCATCCGGATCGACACCATAGTACAGAGTGGTGGATGGAAAGTTCTTGCCTCTCGGGAACCCACCGAGGGCAAGCTCCCGGCGTGCAGCCGCATCATCGTGGCGCAAAACACGAAGCTGCGTGTCGTACCCCACCTGCCCAGGGGGGACATAGCCGCTGAAGGGTGTCACCGCCGAGCCCATGCTCTTCCGCACAATTGCCGACCTGCTTAGGGCTAGCGTAAGCGCGCGACGGACGTGAATGTTGGAGAACGGCTTGGTCTTGAGGCTCATGTAGATGCCGGTGATGGCCAGCATTGTCGTTTGCCTGATTCCGGATTGCCGGAGGAGCGACGCATTGAACGATGGGAGTGTCGCCACATCGAGGTGCCGTGAGACGTACTGGTACAGATCAACGCCCTGCAATAGAAAGGGCGAGAGAGAGATAGTGATCTGCCGGAGCGGCGCGCCGGCGCCATAGTAATTGTGGTTCGGCGTCAAAACAATTTTGTCGTTTGGAATCCAGGATTTCAGTCGATAGGGGCCGCTTCCGGCCGGGTGTTGGTACCAGGCAGTATTGTCGCTGGCGCCATAGTGCTTGATATTTTTGGGATCAAGCGCGTAACTCGTGGGATAGGTAAGCTCCATAAGAAAGTACGGGACCGGCCAGCGCGCCGTGATGCGCAACGTGTAGTTGTCGATCACTTTGATGCCGCTTACCGACTTTGCTTTCCCTTCGAGCATCGCTCGGGCGCCTTGAATATCAAGAAGATAGGTAGGCGCCGAGGGTGACTTGAGCGAGGGTGTCAGACTTCGCTCTATTGCGTAGCGAAAGTCTTTAGCCATCAATGCGTCGCCATTGCTGAACTTCATCTTGTGCCGAAGATAGAAAGTGTACACCCGGTGATCTGGGGATATAGTCCAGCGGTAGGCAGCATCAGGAACTACATGGTAGGACGCGTCGAGCCGCACCAGACCACTGTAGAGTAGGTTCGCTAGCTGCACGTTTTCCTCATCGGCCACCAATGCGGGGTCGACCGTGGCCGACGTAAACGGCATGGCCAGCCGCAAGGAAGGTTTCCGCACTTTGCCCGGCGGTGGGGGCGGCGGCCTTACGGACGCTTCACGGCTACTGGCCGAAGCCAGGGCGGGCAGGATAACGAGAGCCAGAATGGTAACCAGCCCGAACATGCCCCACCGTTGTGGCGAGAGACGGCCTCTCGATATCCGGTTGCCCCGGCTCCTCCGCGAATCCGCGAGAGGCCGCCCGCGGATCACTCTACTGCCAGCACGAAATTGCGGTGTTCGTTGAGCGGCTGCCCTTGCTGCAGCTCACCGCCGAAAATAGCGGACGTGCGACGCGCGCGAATGAGCGCGGCCGACTGTTTGGCGATCGCGGGAGATACTGCCGCCGAAGCGGTATTGACTGCTCCGGGACCCGGAGCGGAATACAAAAGGCCGATATTCACACTCACGAGAACGAGCAGTGCCGCTGCCGTGGTACCCACCGCCGCCGGCATCACCCGACTTAGCGCAAACAATGGCTTGAGTCTCCTCCGGCGGCGTACGGAGCGAGCAACTCGGTTCTCCACCGACGCCGGCACGGGAGAGCGCACGGCGCCCCACGAAGAAAGGACCTGGTCAACACGGCGCAACTCACGGAGTTCGCGACGACAGGTCGAACACGTCCGCAGATGCTCTTCGAGTCGAACCCGACGAGGCAGCGTGAGCCCATGTTCGAGGTACAGAGAGAGAAGATCAAAGTCGCAATTCATGATGCCGCCGCCTGCGTTTCAGCTGCTGTGTAAATGACTTTAAACATCTGACGCG
>JBPCKK010000023.1:0-10563 GCA_051004335.1 Chloroflexota bacterium | reverse complement strand
GGCGACAGCCATGCTCATGGCCTCCATCGAGGTGGAGGTACGGGAGCAGGCGAACCGCATGGTCCGCCAGATTGAGTCTCAGGCCAAGGAAGAGGCCGACGATCGGGCGCGCCGTATCATCGTTACGGCGATTCAGCGCTGGGCATCGGATCAGGTGTCGGAGTCGTCCGTCTCCGTGGTGCCATTGCCCAGCGAAGACATGAAGGGCCGCATCATTGGCCGCGAGGGGCGCAACATTCGCGCCCTCGAGATGGCCACCGGCGTCGATCTCATCATCGACGACACGCCGGAGGCGGTCATCCTCTCCGGCTTCGATCCGGTGCGCCGAGAGATCGCCCGGCAGGCGCTAAACAAGCTCATCCAGGACGGTCGCATCCATCCCGCCCGCATCGAGGAGATGGTGGAGAAGGCACGTGCCGAGGTGGACACCGTGATCAAGGAGGAGGGCGAGCGCGCCGCCTTCGAGGCCGGAGTGCATGGTCTCAATCCGGATCTGCTCCGCGCTCTTGGTCGCCTGCACTTTCGCTTTTCGATGGGACAGAATGTCCTCAAGCACTCGGTGGAAACCGCACATCTGGCGGCTATCATGGCAACCGAGATGGGCGCTGATGTGAACGTATCCCGCCGTGCCGGGCTACTCCATGACCTGGGGAAAGGCGTGTCACACGAGGTCGAGGGCCCCCATGCCTTGATCGGCGCCGACATTGCCAAGCGCCTCGGCCAGGCGCCCAAGGTGGTGCATGCCATCGCGGCCCACCATTTTGAGGAAGAGCCACAGACGGTCGAAGCCTTTATTATCCAGGCATCCGACGCAATTTCCGGTGCTCGTCCCGGCGCTCGGCGCGACTCGCTAGAGAGTTACGTCAAGCGGCTCGAGGCGTTGGAAAACATAGCCAACTCCTTCGAGGGCGTCGAAAAGAGCTTTGCTATCCAGGCGGGCCGCGAGGTCCGCATTGTGGTCAAACCGGAGGATGTGGACGATCTAGCGGCCACGCGCATGGCCCGTGACATCGTGGGCAAGATCGAGGAAACGCTGGAATATCCCGGTCAGATCAAAGTCATGGTCATCCGCGAGAAGCGGGTAGTGGACTACGCCAAGTAGTGCGCATCCTCTTTATCGGGGACATCGTGGGGAAGCCGGGCCGCAAAGCGGTCCGGCTTCTTCTCCCTCGCCTGCGCCAGGAGCTGCGCCCGGATGTGATCCTGGCCAATGGAGAGAACATGGCCGGCGGCGCGGGGATTACCCGCGATACCGCCCAGGAAATGTTCGGGCTGGGAGTAGCTGGCTTGACCACAGGCAACCACGTCTGGGATCAGCGTGAGGCGATCGAGCTACTCAATGAGCAGGTGCCGATCGTGCGACCACTCAATTGGCCGCCGGGAACACCGGGACGTGGCTGGATGGACATTCCGGTAGGAGAAGAGCACCTTACCGTGATCGACGTCCAGGGCCGTGTCTTTATGCGTGCTCTGGACGATCCGTATCGGGCACCTGACGCGGCGCTCGAGGAGTTGCACGATCGCAAGCATATTCTTGTGGACATTCACGCCGAAGCCACAGGCGAGAAACAAGCGCTCGGCTTCTTTCTGGATGGTCGGGTGAGCGCCGTAGTGGGGACGCACACCCACGTGCCCACGGCGGATGCTCGACTTTTACCCCGAGGCACCGCCTATATAAGCGATGTGGGTATGGTGGGGCCGCGTGACTCGGTTATCGGCATGGACCCGGAGGGGGTCATCCGGCGCAATCGCACGCAGATGTATCACCGCTACGAAGTGGGGCGCGGCCCAGTGGCCTTCAACGCGGCGCTGATCGAGTTGGGACTGGATCGCACGTCAACCGGCATCCGCCTGGTACAAGAGTTGCTTCCTGGATAGTGAGTACCTGTGCGCCATAGACCGGCTTTCGGGGACGGGTGTAAAATATGCGCACAGCCCGCCGAGTGAATTGAGGTCAGCGATGATGATTCCCGTTGTGGTCGAAAGCGTCCGTATGAACCTGAGCAGCGGGCAGCGCGTGGTTATTTTGAAGGACGAGAAGCTGGACCGCTATCTGCTGATCTGGGTGGCGATTACTGAGTCAAATGCGATTGCCATGGAACTGCAGAACGAAAAGGCGCCACGGCCACTGACTGCCGACTTATTGAAGTCGGTGATCGACGCCCTCGGCGCTCGCGTGCTCGATGTTGGGGTGACCGAACTCACCGATGACATCTTTTTCGCGCGCATCGGCATTATGAACAAGGATGAGGAGCGGCTCGACATAGATGCGCGGCCCAGCGACGCCATAGCTCTGGCGGTGCGCTATGAGGCTCCAGTTTTTGTTGAAGAGTCAGTTCTCGACCGCGCCTCGATCACTCTTCCCACCGAAGAGGACGATCGCCTCGACGTGTACCGCGACTTTGTCAACCAGCTGTTTGAGCACGGTACCGGGATGGAAGAGGGCGAGCGTCGCCCGGACGCCTGATATGGGAGAGCGAGGGTCACAGGAGGAACGGCTTCTCAAGGAGATGGTGAGCAGATTTCGTTGTCACGTCTGTCGCCGTGCCTTTGAGCGCGAGCAGGTCCGGGTGGCGGCCCGCCAGGATCAGATCTGGTTCGTGAGCGTGCGTTGTGGATACTGCCGCAAGCAGCAACTCTTCTGCCTGGCGCTGAGCGATAGCGCACTTGAGGAAGCCGGCGACCTCTCCGCTGCCGAGGAAGAGCGTTTTGCCGCGATGTCACCGGTGAGCTCGGATGATGTTCTGGATATCCACGAATTCTTGGTCGAGTTCAACGGCAATTTCCGCACGCTCTTCAGCCGCTCGTCGCGGTAGAAGGGCAGCCCTACTGCTTTTTGCCGCGCGTGCCGCCCGATGATCGCTTCGTCGCCTTGACCGCGGGCTCATAGCTCGAGTCCCAGATCAGGTCCACGTCGCCAATGCGGACCGTGCTTCCCTCCTCGATCCCCATACGTTCCAGCGCCGAAAAGAGACCCATCTGGCGCAGACGCCGCTGCAAGCGGTACAGGGCCTCATCCGATTCCAGATCGGTCATGATCGCCAACCGCTCTACCTGCTCCCCGGTCACGTGAAACGTGCGACGCTTACGCTCGATCTCGAAGTGACCGGCAGGGGGCTTGATCGTGATGATCTCGGCCTCCGGCTCGGTCTCTTCTGCCCGCAGCGCCTTCTGCTCACGCAGCACGTCAGCGGTGCGGTAGACCAGAGCCTCCACTCCCTCTTGGATAGCAGAGGAGATCGCGCGTGTCTCATAGCCCAATTCGGTAAACGCCGCCTGAAGCTCCGGCCAGCGATCCCGCGCATCGGGAAGATCCATCTTGGTGATGACCACGATCTGCGGTTTCTCTAACAAGCCGCCATCGTACTGCACCAGTTCGTCGCGCACCTCAGTGAACGTCCGCACCGGGTCCGGCTCGTTGCCGTCGACCAGGTGAAGGAGGACAAGGGTGCGCTCGACATGGCGCAAGAATTCGTGACCCAACCCCACACCGGCATGCGCGCCTTCGATGAGCCCCGGAATATCAGCCGCCACGAATGTGTATTCATCGGCCTCGACCACACCTAGATTGGGCACGAGCGTGGTGAAGGGGTAATCGGCGATCTTGGGACGGGCAGCGCTGATCACCGAGAGAAGCGTGGATTTCCCGGCGTTCGGTGACCCGATAAGTCCCACGTCAGCTATAAGCTTCAGCTCCAGATCCAGGCGATGCTCGCGGCCGGGCTCGCCCTTTTCCGCGAAGTGGGGCGCCTGATTCGTGGAAGACTTGAAGTGGACGTTCCCCAGGCCGCCCTTGCCCCCAGCGGCAACCACCAGGCGTTGCCCGGTGGCACGGAGATCACCGAGTACCTCTCCATCCTCCGAGCGCACTACCGTACCCACAGGGACTTTGATTAAGAGATCCTCTCCGTTGCCCCCATTCATCCGACTTGCGGCGCCGGGTTCGCCGGATTCCGCGCTAAAGCGCCGATTGCGCTGGAAGCCGTAGAGCGTGTTCATGCCGCGGTCAGCCTCCAGGATTATGCTGCCGCCGTTACCACCATCACCGCCGTCGGGGCCGCCGTTGGGCACGTATTTCTCGCGACGAAAGTGCATGCTCCCCGCTCCGCCATTGCCGGCGCGCACAACGATTTGCGCCTCGTCAAGAAACGTGGGCATGTGCTCGACCTACATACGGAGTTTTGCTGCCGAAAGACATCCGCGGCAGGGCGCAGTGGATGCTTTCCATCATTTCTTGTATACCCATGCCGTACTCCCGGGGAAACCCCACCTTCTCCTGGAGCAATTCTCGGTCCATGTTGAGGGCGCGCATTTGCACCATCTGTACTTCGCCGCGCTGCAGAAAGGCAATGAGCGCCTCGACCTCGGATGGGCAATCGACAAAGCCCGGATAGCAGAGCAGATTGACCGAGGTATGCAACCCTTGCCGGGCGGCGAGGCGCAAGGACTCTTCCATGTGTTCGAGGCTGTAGTTCCGCGGGCCATAGTAGGCGATGTGTTTCGGCTCACGGGCAGAGAACATGCTGACGCGCACGCTGTCCAGTCCCATATCAACAAGATGCTGCAACAACCGTGGAATACTGCCGTTGGTATTTATGTGAAGCTGCCCGCGGTTCGTTCGCCGTCGGATCTCGGCGATGGCGCGGCCGATTAGCCGGGCACGCAAGATCGGTTCTCCCTCGCACCCCTGCCCGAAACTCACTATCGGTTCCGGCGCGGATTCCAGATGCGGCACGGCCAAGGAGACGATCTCTTCCTCGGTCGGCGTGAAAGCTATGCGGTCATGCGGCGCGGTGATGTCATCCAGCTGCTCGGAGATGCAACCAACGCACTGGGCGTTGCAGGCCACCGACACGGCAATTGCCATCTCATGGCGCTGATAGAACAGGTTCTGGGCGGTGTAGCAGCCGTACCCAGTGGCGCAATGGGCATGGTGTTCCAGCAAGCGATTCGTTGGCTCCGTGGCCTGGCGCCGCGCCACCAGATCGGGCAGGTCGGCGGTGTTGTGCGCGGCCGGATCCCAACTCCCACCCGGATCGAGCGGCAGGGCGGCGGCGAACAGTTTGCCGTTCAACGCGGCGACTGCGGTGTAACCAAAGAGCGGCATGTGTCCACTGCCTGGCTCTTTCTCGTAGGCCGGGGTCAGCAACCGGGTGTAGCCGGTGGGTAACAGGGCCGCCACCGGACGCGCGCCCGGCGGCAAGAAGTTGACCTCTCCACGGCTATCCTGGCCGAGGGCGCGGCAGCCGGGCATGAGGGCAATGGTGGCGCCCTCCGGCAGGGGGATCATACGTTTCAGGCGCACAGAAGAAAGACCGCTCGCGCCCAAGGCCACGAGCGATCGGTCCTCATGTAATTCGCCATCGTCGCCGGCATAGACCGGACGCCAGCGATAGGTGGAAGCTCTCACTTATGTATTGTTGCAGGCGGCGTCCGGCGGAGTCGAGGCGAAGTAGTCGATGGCAAGCCGCGCGGCCTGGCGAACGTTGGCCGGCACATTCTCCATAGTCAATTCTTCTGCTGTGAACCAGCTGAAGGCATTCCGCCGCCATACGGGCTGATCGGTGGCGCCGTCTTCCATCGCCGGTTTATCACAACGCGCGAAATAGGTGAAATCCACGTGCTCGTGGAAGGGATTTATCGTTTCGATGAGGATAAAGGCCGGCTGGGGAACGACGGCGCAGTCCATCAATTCGGCAAGCTCCCGGGCCTCGGTGGCGCTGTGCAGCTGGACACGCAATCCGGTTTCCTCCTCCACCTCACGAACCGCCGCATCGTGTGGGAGTTCGTCGCGCTCGATATGCCCACCGGGTGGCAGCCAGAGGTGCTGTTTGGGGTGGTCGTGCAGGAGCACTTTGTCCTGATGCACAATGAATGTAGTCGCGGTGAAATGGCGAGTTATCTCAGTCATCGGATGTACCGGCGCATTCTACGTTGTCTTGATTCGGTAATCTCTGGTGGCGCGGATCATGCAAATTGTGGTAAACCATTCAAATACATCCTGACTGTGGAAGCATAGACTGTGAGGAGGGACCAGAACCTTCGCGCGAGGTTGACCATGGAACAGAACGATATCCCCGACATCTTTTGGGAGGCGTTGAACAGCCTCTCCTTCGACGATTTTCCCGACGGGGAAGTCGTGGAATGGCGCCCGCCTCTGCCCGGAGGACTTACCGATGTGCTGGAGGTGGCTGATTCCGACCTGAATTTTGGGCGCATGGTCCATCTCGTCGGCGATCCCGCTTCGACCTCCGTCGCCTACACCCACGTGATCCTACAGCACGGCCTGCTCGGCATGCGGGTTTACTTCCCCGCCCGACATGTGCCGGGCGTCGTCGGTATCCCGGCATACGTAATCGGTTTCAAAGACCTGCCACAGGTGCGCCGCATGTACGAGGTGCAGCGCGTCCTCTCGCGAGTGCGCGATGTGTCAGATATGAGGGTGGCCTACGGTCGCGCGGTCTCCGCCGCCACGGTGCAGCAAGCGGTGCGTGGCCTTGCCGGACTTGCCCATTACGAGGCCATGCCCTTCACCCTGTTTCCGGTCCACGCCGCCTAGGGTGATTACCGGAAGGATACTCAAACTCTATGGCTGGCCCGAGGGACGAACCATTGGTCTAGCCAAGGCCGCGGCCAGCGCTCTTGCGGGGGAAGGCCTGGAGCGTGAAGCCATCCTGGGCCGGCTGGACGCGGTGCGCCAAGACCCTGACGCCTACCGCGCCGATCCCACATTCGGCGAGTTGGCCAGGGAGATCATCAGCGTCCGGATCCGTCGGGAAGCGAAGGAGCGCGTGCCGGTTCTCCACTCCGCGCCTCTGCCTTACCGCGTATGGGGAGGCGAGCACATCGAGGCGGCGGCCCGAGCGCAGATGGACGCCGCCATGCGACTTCCTGTCAGCGTGGCGGGCGCGCTTATGCCGGACGCGCACGTGGGCTATGGCTTACCCATCGGCGGCGTGCTGGCCACGGAAGGAGTGGTGATTCCATACGCGGTGGGAGTCGACATCGCGTGCCGCATGCGGCTTTCGGTCTACCCGCTCCCGCCCGCCGCGCTGGACACCCAGCCCGAGCGCTTCGAGCGTGCCCTATTGCAACAGACACATTTCGGCACGGGAGTCACGAATCCCCACCGGCCGGATCACGCGGTGCTGGATGATCCTGCCTGGAATGCCACGCGGCTACTGCGCACCCTTCAGGACGTCGCGGGCAAGCAGGTGGGAACCAGCGGAACCGGGAACCACTTTGTGGAGTGGGGCCCGCTAACGCTGACCGAACGTGACCCGAGCCTGGACCTGGAGCCCGGTGACTACCTGGCCCTGCTCTCCCACAGTGGATCACGCGGTGTTGGCTTCAAGATCGCCAACGCCTACTCCAACCTGGCGATGGAGGCACAGTCCAAGCTTGATCGGAGCGTGCGCCACCTGGCCTGGCTGTCGCTCGAATCAGAACCTGGCCAGGAGTACTGGCTCTCCATGGAGTTGGCCGGTCGTTTTGCCTCAGCCAATCATGCGGTGATCCATCATGCAGTGGCGCATTCGCTCGGTCTTGAGGAGATTGCCTCAGTGGAAAATCACCACAACTTCGCCTGGAAAGAGGACACCAAGGATGAGAGTGGCGCCAACCGTGAGGTGATCGTGCATCGCAAGGGAGCAACACCGGCCGGACTGGGAGTGCTGGGTCTGATTCCGGGATCGATGGGCGATGCGGGCTACCTGGTGCGTGGCCGAGGAGAGGAGAGTTCACTGAGTTCGGCACCGCACGGCGCCGGTCGGGCCATGAGCCGGCGCGCGGCTCTGGAGCGAGTAACAAGAGCTGATCGCGACCGCTATCTGCGCGATCGTGGGGTGCGATTGCTGGGCGGCGGACTTGACGAATCTCCGCAAGCGTATAAGGGTATCAAGGCAATCATCGCCGCGCAGACGGACCTGGTAGAGGTGCTGGGCAGCTTTACCCCCAAAATTGTCCGTATGGCCAACGAGCCGGGCGATGCCTAGGATATAGAATCAGCGGCGTGCACCTGTAGCTCAGCGGATAGAGCACCAGTCTTCGGAACTGGGTGTCGGGGGTTCGAATCCCTCCAGGTGCGCCAGTCTTTTTTTCGGTATTTTCGGCTTGAACAAGCCGAGTTTAATATTCCCATAGACCCTGCAGGGGAGTAAGTTCTTGGGCAATAAGTCCATTTGCATCCTTTTTGCTCTGCGGTCAGAGCTGGAGTCCGGTTATCAGTCCGACGCCGACGGCAGTCAAAACGAACACTGCCGGGAGTCCGCACCATTCCGTGTAATCGAGTTCCACAGGATAGGTGCCGGCGCCAGGGAAATCGACGGTGACTTTAGTCTCAGTGGGTGCACGGCGTTGATTGTATGCGCCGACCACTGTATATCTCTGGATGGGCGAAAGTTGCTTGGCCGGCGCATTGGACATGGCGCCATCGACATAGGAGGGCTGATCACCTGTACCATCGCGCCCAATACCTAATTTCCAGCCGTCATCGGCATAAAAATTGAAAGCAATGTCCTCGGGCTGAGAATCTTGCAGACTAGTACTGAACCAGGCCTCGAATGCATCAAGAGGCGCTACGGCTGCCTGATAGTGGGCTCCCCGTGCGACCAGAGCTGCGCAGGTTCGGTCGCTTTGCTGCACAAGATCGGTAAATGGTGCCGTGTTTTGGTCTACACCCGTAGAGTTGCTGCAGGAAACCTAGCCAGCCGGAGGAGGATCAAAGTCGATGACCGGAAAACTCTCCGACCAGAGGGGACTATCCGATGCTGAGATATCATAAGAGGTATTGTTGAAGCTGCTATTGCGACTCCAGTGCCCAACCACGTTGCTGGTGGTGACGTGGTTGGGCACTGGAGTCGAAGCGGCTGGAGTACTCGTGCCCAGAGACACGGAGGCGTTCGTAGTGCCTGATACCGAAACGGGCTCCCGGTACTTGCAGAGGCTGTGACGACCGCGACGAGGGCAATCAACAGCAAAGACAAGACGCGGCCGACGCCCATTCCAGAGCCGGTCAGCCGCGCGCCCAGAGTCCGCCACGCTAGAGATGTACTCCGCGAACTTGCCTGCATCCTTATCCCTGTCTAACCACAAAGCCCACGATGAGTGTACAGCCGATTCGGAGCAATTACGACGGTATCATTCTGTCCACACATACAGCAATGCGCGAGCAACGAACTGCGGACGCAGTGCCGCGTCTCCCTGAACTTCTTCATCACCGTGTAGCAGCGCGTTATCGTGGCTCGCCTCTCACGAGCTGCTCGGCCAAGTTCAGTGCGTCGATAGACCAGAAGGCTTTGGGGCGGGGCTGATGGACACCCGGTGCACCGAGTTCAGGCCGGCAGGTGAGCACCGCCTCACTCCATTGAGGAGGGATCGCGCCAACGCCGCAAATACCCCCGAGTAGGGCTCCTGCAATCGCAGCGTTCGTGTCTGTGTCGCCGCCTCCCATCACCGTATCCACCAGGCCTTCCTCGAATGACTTGGCATGAAGTGCTTGGAAGAACGCGTTTTGCAGCGCTACCAGGACCCAACCGGCAAGTCGCTCGTAGTCGGGACGAGAATCACAGGCTGCCTCCAGAACTTTCGTCACTTCGGGACTGCTCCCATGATCTGCGCTCCACTCCAGAGCAACGTTGTGCGTCTTCTTGGCATTGAGTCCCCCGCGAATAGCAGCCGCGAGAGCCACGACGAACGCGGCGGACGCATCCTGGCATATCCGATGGGGATGAGTGAGAATCGTGTCGGCGCGCACCATCATATCGAGTTCCACTGCTGGCAAACAGTAGCCCCAAATGGCCAGTGGACTCTGTCGCATGAGGGCACCATTAGCCTGGCTCTCCTTATTCGCCTTTCCTTTAACTACTGCCAGTCTTTCGTGAGGCACTGCTTGTAGCGCCGGGTGTAAACCTGCGCGGATCGTTCTCCCGATGTCGAATGGACCGCTGTCTAGCCACGCGACGTAGGCGCCGAGCACTGACTCTTGCGCGAAATTTCCATCGCGCAGCAACGTATGTGTGAGCGCGAGAGCCATTTCCGATTCGTCCGTTGGCTGCCCTGCCATGGTATTCCAAACTGGACTTGGACCGATCTCCCGCAGACCATTCGGGTAGCGGCGACGAAGATCGTCTCCTCGCACGAACTCAACTTGGCTACCGAGCGCATCGCCGGTTAGCTGTCCCAGCAATACTCCTTGGGCCCTCTCCAGCAATTCTCGATCGGCGACGGGGCGTGTGTCTCCGGCTTCGAGTTCCGTCACATGCGCTCTCCTTCATCCGCCGTGGCCGGTGCTACGGAGTCACTCTACCAACGCATCGTCCAGTTGTCAACTGTAACGAATCTCCCTGAACTTCTTCAGTCGAGACAGTCGACCAAATCGGTAAAGGCGACCAGAGGGCGCGTCTCGGCCGTCCTTCTCGCCTGCCTCGGTCGCGTCGGCGCCTCGTGGCACGGTGAAGACGCGAACCTTCACGCTCCCCACCCCGCTGCCCGCATCCCTGTACCACATCGCGGTAGCAGCATTGTCCGCCTTTGGCAGCGCCACCGCAGCCGCTGCTTTATCAC
>JBPCKK010000022.1:0-20758 GCA_051004335.1 Chloroflexota bacterium | reverse complement strand
CAGGTGCAACCCACGGCTCTTGCTCTCTTGAGCACGATTCCCCCGCAGGTTGGTCTCGATCAGCGTACCGCCATTGGCGAGGTATTGTCCGCATTTCTGGCGCCTACCGAGGTGCCCGATCTAGCCGCGACAATCGCTCGCCGGCACGCAGTCGCCGCACAGGTAGCGACGGTCTATACCACCCTCTATCCCGGTCAGGTGATTATCCGACGTGGGGATGTGGTGACGCCTACAGTCCTCGAAGAGCTGTCCGCGCTGGGGTTGACCCGCCGCAGCACCGACTGGCACGACATTGCCGCCACTGTGCTCTTCGTCGCGGTGGTGCTTGCCATACTCTTCTGGTACCTCTCGGCTTTCCAAACTGAGGTTATGGCTAGCATCCGCCTGTGGTTATTTATGGATGTCGCCCTTGTTGCCACCGTGCTGGCGGCGCGTCTCCTTACCGGCGGCCATGTGCTGCTGCCGTTCTTCCTGCCGATCGCCGCCATTTCTACCTTCGCCGCCGTGCTCATCGCGCCAGAAGCGTGCCTAGCCTTGACCCTGGCCATGGCACTCTTGGCCGGTTGGGTCGTGGCGAACTCCTTTGAGCTGACTACCTATTACTTCCTCACCGGCGCCGCCGGTGTGCTAGCCATCCACCACCTCCGCCAGATCAAGCAGTTCGTTATCGCTGGGCTCTGCACCACACTGTTCGCGTTCGGTATAGCTCTCGCCTTCGGCCTGGTGCAACACACCTACGATATTGCCGCGGTGCAGGAGTACGTGCTTGCCGCTGCATTCAATGGCTTTCTGTCATCCACGCTTGCCCTGGGCGGTTTCGCCCTCCTCTCCGGCTTCTTTGGAGTCACCACCGTCCTACAACTGTACGAACTGAGCCAACCGAACCAGCCACTCCTCCGTCGCTTAACCAGCAAAGCACCGGGAACATATAACCACAGTCTGGTGGTTTCCAACATGGTCGAGCAGGCAGCGGAAGCAATCGGCGTCAATGCGCTGGCGGCCAAAGTCGCCGCGCTCTATCACGACGTGGGCAAAACGGCCAATCCCTCCTGCTTCGTGGAGAACCAGATGGGCATCGGGAATGTGCACGACGAGCTACGGCCGGAGGAGAGCGCACGCATCATTCGTGGTCACGTGCTCCAGGGCCTTCGCCTCGCCCGTCAGCACCACCTCCCGCGCACGGTGGTGGACGGTATCGCCGAGCACCACGGTACGATGCCGCTCACCTACTTCTTGCATCGGGCGGAGCATACGACGCCGGATGAGCCCATCGATTTGGCGCTGTACCGGTATCCTGGGCCACGACCACAATCAAAGGAAACCGCGTTGCTCATGTTGGCCGATGGTTGCGAAGCAGCGGTGCGCGCGGCTCACGATCACTCCCGAGAACACATTCGCGCGACGGTGCAGATGATCTTTCAGGAGCGCGTTGGGGACGGCCAACTTGACGAGAGTCCGCTCACCCTGCGTGATCTCGACACCGCTCGGTCCATCTTCTCCTCGGTACTCAATGGGCTCTACCACCCGCGCATCGAGTACCCGGAGACCACCGACTTGCACGTCCAATCTCATCCTGCGTCCGAAATCCGCACCGGCTCCCAATTTTAGTGGGTGAGGATAATCCCACCGTCAGCGTGATGGTTGATCCCTTCTTGCCCGCTGTAATCGACAGTACATTTTTGGAGCGCGCCGCGGGCGCAGCGGTAGGCGAGGCATGTCAAGACAGCGTCACCATACCTTCGCGACTGATTCAGGGGCGACCGCTGAGCGTAAGTATCCGCCTCACCAATGATGAGAAGATACAGGCACTTAATCACACGTACCGTGGCGTTGACCGACCCACCGACGTGCTCTCATTCTCCTTTGTCGCGGACCAGACCGGCCCGGAGATTCAACTACCGTCCGGTTGGCCACTGGAGATTGGCGAAGTCGTCATGTCGCTACCCTATGCCGAGAGGCAGGCCGCCAATCTGGGCCATTCGCTGGATACCGAGTTGGCCTGGCTCGTTATTCACGGTACGTTGCAACTTCTCGGCTACCTGCACGACACGGATGCGCACGCCGAGCATATGGAAGGTGTTGAGCGTCGCGTGCTTGCCCTTCTGGGGATTACCGTTGAATAGCTACGGGCTCGGCTAACTGCTTGACGGGTTGCGGCGCTACCTGACTTGCCCACTCCATGGCTCCGGCCCCCCAAGTAAGTCCAGCGCCGAAGCCCACCATGACTACCCGTGCTCCCGGCCAAAGCAAACCGCGTTCCTCGGCCTCACAGAGTGCTATGGGAATCGAGGCGCTGGAAGTGTTGCCGTACTGGTCGATATTGAGGAATACGCGGTCGCGCGCGATACCCAACCGGCGAACGGCTACGTCGATGATCCGCGTGTTGGCCTGGTGGGGAATAAACAAGTCAATGTCCTCCACGGCAAGTCCCACCTTCTCCAGTACTTGCTCGGTCGCCTCGCTGACCACGCGGGTGGCGAAGCGATAGACTTCCGGGCCGGCCATGCGCACAAAGTGCAGCCGGTCGCGTACCGTCTCCTCCCGTGCTGGGCGCCGGCTTCCGCCGGCCGGTAAGCAGAGGGCCTGTGCTCCCGCCCCGTCAGAACCGAGGATGTAGCGCGGAGCGAAGGTAGCGTATTCACCGGCGGAAACCACGACGGCGCCGGCGCCGTCGCCAAAGAGGACGCAGGTGGCGCGATCCTTCCAATCGAGGATGCGCGACAGTGTCTCACTGCCGATAACCAGAACGTGTCGATTCATACCCGAGGAGACCGTGGCTGAGGCCATGGCAAGGGCGTACATAAATGAGGTGCAGCCGGCCTCCAGGTCGGCAGCGCCGCCAGAGATGCCGAGGGCATCCTGAATGAGGCAAGCGGTCGCCGGGAACTGATAGTCAGGAGTGGCCGTGCCAACCAGCACGAGATCGATATCCGCCGGAGCCAAGCCGGCGCGCGCGATCGCCTGGCGTCCGGCAATGATGCCCATGGAGGAAGTAGTTTCGTCCGGGCCGGCAATATGGCGTTGTCGGATTCCGGTACGGGAAGTGATCCAGTCGTCCGACGTATCTACTATCTTTTCTAGATCGGAGTTCGTCAGTACTCGTTCCGGAGCATACATGCCCCAGCCGCTAATCGTCGGATGGCTCACAATTCCTCACTTTCCGCCAGGGGACGCACATACATCAGTGGTTGGCCGGCTTCAACCAGGGCGCCCTCCTCCGCGGTGATCGCAACGACTTCCCCAGCGACCTCGAGCGTCACTTCATTGAAGAGCTTCATAGTCTCGATAAGCGCCACCACCTGCCCAATCTCCGCCAGCATGCCGGTCACTACATACGGTTCGGCCTCGGGACTTGGACGAGTGTAGAGAACGCCGGTAGGCGGGGCCGTTGCCGCTATCCCCGGCGCCTCGGTGGCCGCGTCCGACCGCGGAGTGGCGGCCAAGCCGGTTGGCCGGCCGGGGTCTCGACGGAGGAAGAGCCGAGTCGTGCCATGCACAACCTCAAGTTCATCGACGTCGGTCGCCTCCAGACGGCGGATGAGGCGGCGGAGCACACCAGCATCCAGTAGTGACTCTCGTGGCTCAATCATCAGCGGCTATGCCCGGAAACTGCGCAGAATCAAACTGACGTTATGACCGCCGAAGCCAAACGAGTTGGACATCGTGGTGTTGAGGGTAGCCTCGCGGCCCACGTTGGGCACGTAGTCGAGATCGCACGTCGGATCGGGGTGCTGGTAGTTGATTGTCGGCGGCACGAACCCGTCGCGCATCGCCAGGATACAGACGATAGCCTCGAGTCCACCGGCGGCGCCAATGAGATGTCCGGTCATGGATTTTGTAGAGCTCACCGGCATCTTTTCGACGTGCGCGCCAAATACCCGCTTGATTGCCGCCGTTTCCGCACGGTCGCCGACCACGGTTGACGTGCCGTGCGCGTTCAGGTAGTCGATTTCCTCGGGGCGGATGCCGCCACGTTCCAGAGCCTGGGACATTGCGCGTCCGGCGCCTTCGCCACCCGGCGCCGGATCGGTAATATGCGAAGCATCGGCGGTCATTCCATAGCCCACCAACTCGGCGAGGATAGGAGCATTCCGCGCCCGGGCGAACTCCAGATCCTCAAGCACGACCGTGCCTGCCCCCTCGGAAACGACAAATCCGTCTCGTTGGGCATCAAACGGCCGGCTTGCTCCAGCCGGATCGTCGTTGTGGGTTGATAGCGCGCGCATATTACAGAAACCGGCTATGCCGATCTCCACGATTCCCGCCTCCGACCCTCCGGCGATCATAACTTCCGCCTGGCCACGGCGGATAATTTCGGCTGCCTCACCAATAGCGTGGGCCCCGGTGGCGCAAGCGGATACCGGACTGTAGTTCGGGCCCTTTGCTCCCAGAAGTATGGAGATCAACCCAGGAGCAAGGTCCACTACCATCTGGGTGATTAGAAAGGGGCTGATGCGGCTGGGGCCGCGCTCGAACAATGTGCGAAAACCGTCAGTCAGAGAGCCCAGACCACCGATCCCCGAGCCCACCAGCACACCCACGCGATCGGCGTTCTCCGGAGTTATTTCGAGCCCCGCGTCGCGTACTGCTTCGAAGGCGCTGGCAACCGCCAGTTGTTGAAATCGATCCATTCGCCGCGCTTCCTTGCGGTCAAGGACCGATGTCGGATCGAAATCCTTGACTTCACCGGCGAAATGCACCGGCAGCCGGCTCGCATCGAATCGGGTAATCGGTCCAATCCCCGACTTGCCCTGCTTCATCGCACACCAGGTCGAAGGCACATCCTTGCCCAGCGGGGTCAGCGCCCCCATACCAGTTATGACAATACGTTTCGGCATATCTCTCCAACCACTCTCCGCCACTTGACTACTGTCCGATTGTGCCCTACTGCCGCATGGTCATACAAGACTATGGCCTCATTGATCGTCACGGTGGGGCCGGCCGGTTAGGAGCCAGTCGCTTGGGTTCTCCTCCGCGGCACGGCAAAGGACCCGGCTTGCCAGACTTGACAAACCGGGTCCTGGGGTTACCGATCTAGCGGACTACGGCGTGAAGAGCTGGTTGAAGTTCGTGCCGTCGTCGTTGGAATCGGTGCCGCCTCCCGCGACCTGGGTCGCGCCGGTTGAGGTAAGAGCCGCGCCGGGACCCACCACGGCGTTGGGCAGCGGTGTCTCCTCGGTCCAGCTATTCTTGGCCGGGTTGTAGGCTTCGTTTGCGCTTGACTGAACTTGTTGACTTACGGCCCCACCGATCGCATAGATCAGGTGGGTCTTGCCAATCGCCATGCCAACGTAATCACGGGCAGCCGGCATGGTGGCTTTCTGCGTCCAGGTGTTCGTGCTGGTGTCGTAGGCGTATATGTCGCCGACTTTGGCGCTCCCATTATTGCCAATGAGAAGGTAGATCATCTTGCCCGACCTAACGGCGGCGCCACCGTACGAAAGCTCGGGGATTGGGGCCAGTGACGTGGATGCGCAGCCTGAGCTGGTATCACCCACCGAGCACGTCCAGGTGTTCGTACCGGGACTGTAGGCCTCAACCGTCGTCTCACCTACGCTGTTGGTGTATCCGCCGAAGACATACACTCGCCCGTCGAAGCCGTCGACAACCGCTGCTCCGTACCGAGCGGTGGGCATTGGTGCTCGTTCCGTCCATGAGTTTCGCGTAGGGTTGTATGCTTCGTTGGTACTCAGCGGCGTGCAGCAGGGGGCAACCGTCCCGCCCTCGACATAGATCAGGCCATTCCGACCCAGCGCGGCCCCAGTGGCGGCGCGGGCGGTGGGCATCGGTGCTTTAGTGGTCCAAGTGTCAGTCGACGCGTTGTATGCCTCATTAGTGTCCAATATGGTATCGGCCGAGGCGCAACCACCGATGCTGCAGCCCCCGAGGCTGTAGGTCATCGTGCCTTTCGTAACCGAGGCCAGGAGGTAGCGGGCGGTGGGCAGAGGGGAGCCGCTCGCCCAGCTGCCTCCCCCACTGGCCGCCGCCGGCCCGGCGGCAATCACGAGGACGGCCACGCCACTGAGCAGGCCGATTATTGGTCGTCGAATCTATCTCATCATTGTGTGCCTCCCATTTTTTGTCATCGATATGCACCTCTCGAGAATCGCGGGTTAGGCGTTGGCGTAGCACCGCAGGGTGACGAGTCCCCCGGTGTTCTCGGTCTGCGTGAAGAAATACGACGGATACGTGTTATTTGGGCCCGTGTAGCAGTTGGTGGTACCAGATTGATACTGGTCACTCGCAGGCCTTTCACGTGTGTGAAACGTGCACACCAGCAGCCGTTTGGTCGAGGTGGTCCTGCTGTACGAGACGCCTGGCACGATGATGTCACCGGGATAGATTGGCGTTGTCGTGTTGGTGTCGTAGTACTTTCCGTCGTACGACAGAAAACCGGTGGTGCAGGGGAAGCCGTGATCCGTTGTTACTGAGCTACTGGAGGCGATTACCACCATGCCGGCGTGTGCCGCCGAACCGGAGACTGTGCTGGGCGGCGATGCGGCCCGAGCGACCCCTCCGGTCGATATGAGGGCAGCAAGGATGATGCCCGCGCCGGCCCATCGCTTCGGAGTGCGGATTGATCGATACTTCATGTTTCCTCTCCTTGTGGCTGAACGAGCTACTTTTCTGGCGGCCAACATCTGACTGGCCTGGCATCAGGATGCGGCACAGCATGCACGATGTCCACGCTCAACTCACACACTTAACTCACACAGTTGTGAGAGTTCCGGACCACCGACATTGAGTGCGAACGGCGCACTTTCCTGGTATGATGGCGGCAATTCTTCATTGATTAGCGGCCTGGCCGGAATCACGGACTGAACAGGAGATGACGGGATGGCCCGCGGCACTCAACCGGCTTTCAGCTCGCTCCTTCGCCAATTTCGGAATGAAGCGGAGCTCACCCAGGAGGAACGGGCGGGGCGGGCGCAGATCAGCGTGCGGGCCATCAGTGACCTGGAGCGTGGACGGCACCAGGCCCCATATGACGACACTGTTGAGCGTTTGTGCGATGCGCTACGGCTGGACGCTCGGGACCGAGAGATCCTCTTCTCATCGATATCCCGGCGACGGGGCTCCCGGGCCGGCGCTTACGCCACACCCATATCGTCTAGCCTCCCAGCGGACCTTACACCGCTAGTCGGACGCGAGCACGAGCAGGCGGCGGTAGTGCACCTTTTGCAATCCTCTTCGACGCGACTCCTCACGCTCATTGGACCGGGTGGTGTGGGCAAGACGCGCCTGGCCCTCCGCGTGGCCGAATCGCTTGCCGGTGCGTACGCTGGCGGTATCTGGTTCGTCTCTCTCGCTCCGGTCACTACGCCTGCACGGGTGGCAACCGCGATCGCGGCTGCGCTGGACGTTCGCGACGTGCGTGATCGAACTACCGAAGAAAGCCTGATCGAGCGCCTACGAGACGGCGAGGTTCTTCTGATTCTCGATAACTTCGAGCACGTTGCGGATGCGGCAACGCTTGTTTCACGTCTGCTGCTCACGTGCCCGGGACTTACCGTGCTGATTACCAGTAGGGCGTCGCTGCACATCAGCGGCGAGCATCTCCTCGATGTCCCACCGCTGCGCCTCCCGGACTCGAACGTGCGTTTGCTGGCTGCAGTGGCGTTGCAGTACTCCGCCGTCACACTCTTTACCCAGCGGGCGCGGGCATTGCGTGCTGACTTCACCCTCACCGAGGACGTGGTTGCACCGGTGACGACAATCTGCCAACATCTCGATGGGCTACCGCTAGCCATCGAGTTGGCTGCCGCCCAGATTCGACACCTGGCTCCCGCCGAGCTACTGACTCGCCTTGAACACAGCGTCATCAACTTACCGCTCGGCCCAATCGATCTCCCGCCCCGGCAACAAACGATGCGGGCCACGGTTGCCTGGAGCTACGAACTCCTGTCCACTGCCGAGCAGCGCCTCTTCCGCCATCTTTCCGTCTTTCGGGGAGGGTGGTCGCTTGCCGCCGCCGAGGCCGTTGCCGGTGAGTCCGCGGAAGATGCCTTCGGTCTGCTCACCGCTTTGAGCGATAAGAGTCTAGTCACGCGCCACGACGGCGACAGCGATGAGCGCTTCTCCATGCTGGAGACGGTGCGGGAGTACGGCAGCGAGGTCCTGGCGTCTCACGGTGAGGAGGAGGACGCGCATCGTCGCCACGCTACCTACTTCCTTCGCTTGGTCCAGGAAACACAGCGGGCGGTGAGAGAACACGGAGCGGCGGCATGGTCCAGCCGGCTGCTGCCCGATCGAAACAACACGGCATCGGCACTGCAGTGGTTGGCCACCGACGGGTACCTCGAGGAAGCGCTCGCGCTCGCTGCCGGCCTTGTCGAGTACTGGCTCTTTTGGGGCCAGGTTCGCCAGGGGAGAGCAGTGTTGCAGCAGCTCCTACGCCTTGCCGGCGAGCACGCCGACGGCGCCGTTCGTGTGTCCGGCTCTGCCCTGCGAGCGGCTGGGCGACTCGCCTGGATTCAGGCAGAGTATGCCGAAGCGACGGTACTGTACGAACAGGCTATGAATGCGTTCCATGAGGAGGGCGATCTTGGCGGACAGGCGACCACGTTTACCAATCTTGGGACGGTCGCCCATCTCCAGAGTCAGTACGCGCAGGCTTCCAGCTACTACCGTCAGGGACTCGCATTGGCCGGCGAGGTTGGTGATCGCTTCGGAATGGCGCAGCCGTTGAGTAATTTGGGCTTGATCGCCATGCAACAAGGTAAGTACCAAGAAGCGGCGACACTGCTGGATGGAGCGCTCGCCCTCTGGCGTGGTTTGGGCAACGACCACATGGTCGCCGTCACGCTGGCCAATCGGGCAAACCTTGCGTTTCGTCAGGGGTCATATGACGAAGCCGGAGTGCTGCAAGTGGAGGCGCTCGCCTTGAAACGCACAGTTGGCGACCCTCTGGCTATCGCTCACTCCCTCGGCGATCTCGCCTGGGTGGAGATTGAACGCGGACAGTATAAGCAGGCGCGGAGTCTGCTGGGTGAGGCGCTCGACATCTTTCAAGATCTGGGGCAGAAGGTAAGCTTTGCTGAGTGCCTGGAAGCGTTGGCGCGGATTGCCTTCCATTGCTATGATCCAACTCGATCAGCAGTTCTCTATGGCGCTGCCGCCGCCTTACGCGAGCAAGTCGGGGCAACTCACCATCCCGCGGATCTCCCACGCCATGAGGCCGCAATCCAAGACCTTCGGGCGGCGATGAATCCATGTGAGTTTCAAGCGGCCTGGGACCGCGGACTCTCGCTTCCGCTCGATCGAGCCATGGCAGCGGCGATGACGGTTGGATCAGCCTCCTGAAATCTCTGGGACAGGTACCATGAGAGAGAGCAACCGCCGGCGGTAATCAATCTCGACAGGAGCAACAGCCCGTGAAGTACCCTCTCATCATTGACAGCGAGGCGAAGTCCCTTGCCCCCGGACTTACCAAGGGGCAGGCCGGCGCCGATTTGACCGACAGTGCACTGCGCGTGGACGGAGGAAGTCTCTTTCACTTGGAGGTGGACCGTGGGATGGTCGGCGGCGCCGCGTTATTACCCGATCCACAGCCTCTCGTGTTTCTACCACCCGGGGTCTCCATGGCGCCGGAGCAACTCGGCCGCGACGTCATCTGTCTCGTGGGCGCGCGTGATGGGCTGGTCCGCATCGACTTCACCGAATCGGTTGAAGCGACGACACGACCAGGAGATCTATCGGCCTCTGAGAATGGCACAGTGTCGTCCACCGTATCGTTGCAGCACCTGATCATCAGTCTTGACAAGGCCGGTGACTTCGTTGCCGCGCTGGGTGGTGAAGGCGCTGATCAGAAACCGCAACCATAGCTCGCTGCCGTTGTACGCGTGTTACAGCGTCTCGTACAATGCCGTGAGCGAGAGCGCTTTTTTCGTCTGCCGATGTAGCTCAGTTGGTAGAGCAGGCGCTTCGTAAGCGTCATGTCGCCGGTTCGAGTCCGGCCATCGGCTCCAAACTATCATCGGCTCCAAACTATCACCGGCTCCAAACTATCACCGGCTACGCTACCTGCAGTAAGCGAATGCCGGCGTCTCCTCAATCAATCGGCGTAACCGCTCTGGAATCCGTGTGGGGCGCCCACGCGCATCGAGAAATGCATAGGTATTGTGCGCCAGCGCCAGCAACGCGTCATCACGCCGGCACTCGTAGCCAAAGGTAAGCGTCGCGGCGGTGAGGCGGTCGACGAGTACCGTGATAGCCAGTAAATCGTCCATACGGGCCGGCGAGTGATACTCGCAGGCCACCCGGCGAATTACCAGGTTCCAGCCTTCATCAAGCATGTCGACATAGGTGTACTCTAGCCGGCGGAATGTCTCGATGCGCGCATCGTCGAACGCATCGAAGTATGCCGCGTGGTACATCACTCCATTGAGATCGGTCTGGTAGCTGCGCACGCGCGCGTAATAGACATTGACCGGGTCTTCGGTCACTCTCTGCTCCTCAAATCCCCCATCACCACGTGACACAGTCCTGGTTAGCGCGAGAACCAAGTCGTTTCCAGACCCGCATCCCCCCGCCTCGCTCATGCATGATAACGCGGGCTTAGTGCGCCAAGGTCGTACACTGAAGCGGGAAAGCCAGCTCGACGGCGGAGGAAAGAGACAAGCATGTATCGAGAAGTTCGCGATGCGGCACGGCGCTTGGATGAGGCGGATCAGTATCTGCGCGCGGCGCTCCTGGGCGGCGACACCCGACTGATCGGCAGTGAGGCAACCAGGGCTCAGGCGGTCATCGTCGAGGTGCTGGACCGCCTGAATAGCTCGGTGCAAGACAGCCAGGAGCACGATGTGAATCCACAGTTTGCCCAGGCAGCGATCGCCGAACTCAACCTCGCTTGGGTGAATGCCGAGAAAGTCGGCCTGGGTACCAGTCCCGAAGATATGAAGGGCTTCGTTCTCGACATCAAGACCAACGTCGACTTCGCCCGAGCCTACCTTCGCGCCTCGCTCGGTGATGAAGAGGTCTAAACATGATTGTTCATCTGCTGCTCTGCCGGCCACGCACCGATGTCTCCACGGAGGAACGTGCCGAACTCGAAGGCGCCATCGCGTCTTTGCGTGATGTGCCCGGAGTGCGCGACCTCACCTGGGGCCAAGACTTTAGCGGCCGAGGCAAGGGCTACGACTATGCCGCGGTGATTCACTTCGCCGATCGCGAGGCTTTGCAAGGGTACATGTCCCACGAGGTTCACCGGCGCGTGGTCGCCGTGCTCGATCGCACGATGGAAGATCGTCTTGTCCTGGACTACGACACCGAGACCAGCGGCATATCGGCCTGAGCGGGTTCTCCCCAGAGCCCATCGCGAAACGGTCCACCAAGCCGCAGCCGAGTCAGCGTACCCGACCGAACGGGCGCGGAACTGTAGACGCGGACATTGGTGTCGGTTAAGCCGCGCCACAGTGAGTCAACCGTGCTTTCCCAGGTCACGTGCGCCGGCATACCCTCGTGCCGGGCGAGTAGGCGTTGGACACCGGTCGCAGCCTCCTCGCGCAGCATGCGACTCCGTTCGGCCCTGGTATCATCGCTCACCTGCTGGTCCATGCGGGCGGCACGTGTTCCGGAGCGTGCTGAGTATTTGAAGACATGCATTCCGTCGAACCGCATAGCCCGGATAAAGTCGTAGCCTTCGACAAACTCGCTGTCTGTCTCCCCAGGAAATCCGACCATGACATCCGTGGTGATGGTTATCCCCAGAATCGACCGCCGGCAAGCGGCCACCATGGCAGCAAACTCCTGGGGCCGGTAGGTGCGCTCCATGCGCTGGAGCACACTGGCGCTTCCCGACTGCAAGGGAACGTGCAAATGGCGACAGAGACGTGTGTCCGCCCATAATTCCAGCCAAGACGAATCGAAATCTCCGGGTTCCAGGGAACTTACCCGGATCCGGCTTACTGTCGTTTCGTCAAGCAGGCGACGCAGGAGCCCACCGAGGTCAGGGAAGTCTGGGGTATCCTCCCCGTAGCTGCCCAGATCAACCCCGGTGATAACAACCTCGGCGTGTCCCTCGTCCGCCAGCGCCTGGACCCGACACACTACCTCTTCGGGAGCAACGCTGCGCGACCGTCCGCGTGCCCGCGGAATTATGCAGTAGGTGCAGTGTGAGTCACAGCCGTCCTGCGCCTTCACCAAGGCACGACTGCGCACCTGGCTACCCGAAGTATCGAGATACTTCTCACTATCGGCGTGGTACGGCAGATCGTCAGCGGCGCCCGTCACACGGCCTTGGACAAGTTCCAAGACGCGGTCTTTGTCACGATTGCGGATAACCAGGGTGTGCTCGGTGGCCAGGGCGTCACCGACGATACTTGCATAGCAGCCGATAGCGACCACCAGCGCCTGCGGATTCAGGCGGCGCGCCTGATTGAGCATCTGGCGGGATTTCCGGTCGGCCACATGCGTCACCGTGCAGGTGTTGACTACATAGACCTCGGCCGGCTCCTCGAAGGCCACACAGCGATAGCCCGCAGCGGCGAACCGACGCGCCAGCAGATCGGTCTCACTTTGGTTCACCTTGCAGCCAAGGGTGGTGAAGGCGATGCGCGGCGGATTCATTGACGAGTCAGGGGGTGAGACGGTTAACATCACGAGGGAAGAGCGTAGTCTCCCGCAGATTTTCAGCATTGACCAGTCGCATGAGCAATCGCTCCGAGCCGATGGCAAACCCCCCCTCCGGCGGCATCCCGAACTTGAAGGCCTGCAGGTAGCCCGCGAATGGCTCCGGATTGATATTTCGATCGGCCATGGCCTGGACCAGCTGATCGTAGCGGTTGATGCGCTGACTGCCACTCACCAGTTCCTGTCCCTTATAGATCAGGTCAAAACTGAGGGAATAGGTGGGATCGGCCGGGTCAGGCATTGTATAAAACGCTCGTTTTGCCGTGGGATAGTGGGTGACGAACAGGAAATCCGTCCCGTGCTCCTTGTCGGCCCATTCACCGAGCCATCGCTCGTCCTGCGGAGAGAGATCAGGTTCGGCAAAACGATCCTCGCCATGACGGTCGAGAATCAGCTGTTGCGCTTCCCGAAAGGTGATCCGCGGGACGTCGCCGAATCGCGGTGGGTTGATCTTGAGTAATTCGACATCGCGCGCATGACGCTCCTGCATCGTCCCAATCATAAACTCAAGGACGTCGATAAGCACGTCGAGAATGTCATCAATACCTCGAATGTAGGCCATCTCGGCATCCAGACTGTTGTACTCGTTGAGATGGCGAACTGTGTAGTGCTCCTCAGCGCGGAAGGCAGGCCCGATTTCGAAGACCCGTTCGAGCACGCCAACCATGATCTGCTTGTAGAGCTGTGGGCTCTGCGCCAGGTACGCCGGTTTGCCGAAGTAATCCAGCTGAAAAACGTTGGCGCCGCCTTCGGTTGCCGAACCGACCAGCTTCGGTGTGTGAATCTCGACAAACCCTCGATTAGTCAGATAGTCGCGGAAGCCGGCGAGCAGATCCCCATATACACGGAACACCGCTTGCTTGAGCGGATGCCGGAGACCGACGGGAGCGTTGTTGAGGAAGACATCCAGGGAGGGCTTGAGCGTCTTCTTGTTGATCTCGAAGGGCACAACATCCGTCACCGGGGCGATTACCTCAACCGTGGCGTCGCGCAGTTCGACCCCCTGGGTAGCACGCTCCTCTTCGGCAACCGTTCCCTCGACGGCCAGGACTGACTCGACCTGCAAACCGCTCAGCCGTTCGAGCTGCTCCGGTTCGAGAAAGACCTGCGCCATGCCGGCTCGGTCGCGCAGCGTGAGGAAATTGACGCCGCCCATCTTGCGCAGATTGTGCATCGCGCCTTCGATCCGTACGCGCTCCCCTATTTTTCGGGGCAGATCACTCGTCAGAGTGCGCGGCAACAGTGCGGTTTCCGTCATAGGTCTAGTACGACTCCGGCCACGATGCTGAATCGGTGGCCACTGCTTCAGCATCCATCGGTGCCATGCCGGCAGCCAGGTCATCAAGGTATTTGTCGGCGGTGAGCGCGGCGATAGAGCCATCGGCGCCGGCGGTCACCACCTGCTTGAGCGGACTCTTGCGCACGTCGCCGGCAACAAAGACACCGGGACAGGCGGTGGCCATGTTGACATCCACTTCGATGTAGCCATTGGCATCGATCTGCACGCACTCGCCAAACATCTCGGTATTCGGGATATTGCCTACGTACACAAACAGACCGCCTATGGGAAAGTCATACGTATCATCGGTCTTCAGGTTGCGCAGTGTGAGCGAGCGAAGCCCTGACTCCGGGCTGTTCACCCGCTCAACAATAGTGCTGGTGATGAACTCCACCTTCGGGTTCGCGCGAGCGCGTCCGACGGAGACACGCTGGGCGCGAAACTCGTCGCGTCGGTGAATGATGGTTACCTTGCTGGCGTATTTGGTCATGTACAGTGCCTCGTCGAAGGCAGCATCACCACCACCGACCACGGCCACGTGCTTATCGCGGAAGAAGGGGCCGTCGCACACCGCGCAGTACGACACTCCCTGACCGCGCAGCTCATCCTCCCCGGGCACGCCGAGCGTTCGCGGCGCCGCGCCGGTGGCGATAATCACCGCGCGGGCGCGTAGAGCCCTGTCCTCGCCGATATAGACCTTCTTAATTGGCCCACTGAAGTCGACCCGCTGGACCTCGTCGCCGATGCTCATCACCGCGCCAAATTTTTCGGCGTGACGCATCATCATCTCGGAGAGCTCCGGCCCGGTGGTCATCTCGATCCCGGGGTAATCCTCCACTTCGGAGGTGGTGGCGATCTGTCCGCCAGGGAGAGCACGCTCCAGTACTACCGTGCGACGCATGGCTCGCGCGGCATACAGGGCCGCGGCAAGTCCGGCCGGCCCTCCACCAATAATCAATACATCCCAAATTGTGTCGCCATTCAGACTATCCATACTGTCTTCTTTCCCACACACCGGTGTGACTGGTAGCGCATCACTCGCTAAAAGCGAATCTCGCGCTGCTGACGATTCTTTTTACCCGACCTTCGCGGGTTCCCTCGCTTTACGGTCGAGAGAGAGGATGGCCTATCATCCGCCTCGGGCGCCACATGGGTGGTAGGAGCGCGGCCCGGCATCTGGTCGAGGAGGTTGTCCACCCCACTCACGGTGCAGCCGGCGGCGCGGCATCGCTCACGGACAGCCACATCATTGGTCACTACCACAACTGCGGCAACGTGGCCCAACTCTTCCGCTTCGGCCACAATAACGTCATCCGCCTGCTGGCCACGTGCTGAATAAAGCATCTCAACGCGGCCAATGCGGTGGTTGTGCACGTGGGTGCGCGTACCGAACGTGCCGTCCCAGACAATGACGATGCGGTCATTGGCGAGCCGAGGTGAACTGGCAAGAGTGCGCGCCAGAACGTCGCGAGCATGCTCTAGACTTTGGCGTTCGAACCCTTGCAGGCGCGGGTCCGCCCGTATGACGTTATACCCGTCAACGATGATATGGCGCACAACTACCCCACTTATTATGGTACCAGGATGCCGAGCAGCAGGCCGTACGGAAACGGCGGTCGGAGTAACCCGACCGCCGCTCTGGTACGCTGGTGGGCGATACTGGACTTGAACCAGTGACCTCTGCGATGTCAACGCAGCGCTCTAGCCGCCTGAGCTAATCGCCCCTGCTCGGTACTCGTGATTATACGGACGCCCGAGGTGAGCCGTCAATGAATGAGGATGAAACGCCGGCGTCGCGCGGATGGGCGCGAGAACGCGCCCCCCTACTGACCGCCTTGCTCATCCTCGGCATGGCACTGGCTGTATTGATAGTGATCAATGTGTTGCGCGGGTAATGCCGACAGCTTATCCGCGTCCGACTCAAGGCTCCGATACAACCCGCTACCCCACCGCACCTACGTTGTCGTAGGGACGCCCGGCTCCTGTCTGCGTCCGCCTGTGGCATTCTCTTCCTGTCACGTCCTCCTCCGTTCGACGCTCCATCCGCCTGTATGATTGTGAGTCGGCGCCTAGTCGCGTGCGCGGCATCGTGGTTCTCGGCGCCCGGGCGGACGCAGACGGGAGCAACGTCCCTACGCCACTTTTCCCGTCTGTCAATAGTTGTTTATTGGACGCCGGTATAGCGTAAATCCTGCGCGGGTTTGATGAGCATGGATGTGGCTCATTAACACTCGTCGAGTGGAGGTCCCACCGTTCACGCGGTCACTGAGCACGTACACACGGACGGAAATCTTTACCGCGTGCCGAATGAGGCGGTACACTTGGAGTGTTCGCGAGCGGGTGTAACTCAGTGGTAGAGTGTCTGCTTCCCAAGCAGAAAGTCGTGGGTTCGAATCCCATCACCCGCTCCATTTTCTTTTCGGAAACGAGCGAGTTGTGAACCTGCAGTTTGATCGCGGCGACCGGACGGCGCCGGTGGGGCATGCCCTGCTCTACTGGCGTGCTGAGTCGGACAGTATCATTGCCACCTACGTGAGCGTGCCGCCTATCAAGTTCGATTTGAGCAAGTTCATGCCCGGCATTTTTGCCAGTGCGATGCAGGGAATGGATCTGGGGGACGCCATGGTGGCGACTCCCATCCCGCCGATTCCGGAGGAAGTTCCCGATGTGAGCTACCTTCAGGCGCTCGCCGAACGCCGCCAGGACGATCTGGTCTTCGTCGGCAACGCCTCCCTGGGCGATCCAATGCGCATCATGGGTGAAACGGCGGAAGCAGCGCGCAGCTACGGCGATCTCTATATCGCGGCGGCCCCTAGCGCCGATGTCATCACACCGCCCCCTGCTCCTACTGAACTCGCTCGCTATAGCGAGCTGACCCAGCAGGAGCAGCTCAGCGAGCTCTCCAGTTTGACCGGCCGCTACCTGGACTCGGTACGCACGGGCGAACCTGATGCCGGTATCGAGCGGCAGATGCGTCAGTTGGCCGAGAGCATGCCGGCCAAGTATCGACTGGGAGACTTGATCGAGGCGATCCATAAGCCCCTGCCCCGCGCCCAGCGCCTTGCTGAGCTGTATATCGAGCGGTGTTACAAGCTCTATCACGAGGACTATCTCGATCTGGAGCGGATCGACCGGGAGATCGAGGCGGCCCACGGCTAGTCTTCTCGCTCTACCGTCCGGGTCGCTCGACCTGGATCGCGTCCAGGTTGTGGGAATCCTCAACGTGACCGACGATTCCTTCTATGACGGCGGACGTTATCGCACGGTCGAGTCCGCCCTACGCCATGCAGAGACTATGGCTACCGATGGCGCGGACGTTATCGACATCGGCGCCGAAAAGGCGGGTCCGGGGAGACCGGTGAGCGCCGCCGAGGAGATCGAACGCGTTGTTCCAGTCATCGACGCCATCAAGCAACGCCTGTCCATCCGTCTGTCGGTTGACACTTGGAAGCCGGAGGTCGCCGCCGCCGCGGTCGAAGCGGGAGCGGAGATCATCAATAGTATTGGTGGTTTCGACGACCCGGCGATGCGAACGGTAGCAGCACAAACCGGTACAGCAATCATTCTCATGCACATTCAAGGGCGTCCCCGCGTGCACCAACCGAATCCTAAATACGCCGACGTGGTCAGCGATGTCACTGACTGGCTGACGGCTCGAGCTGCCCTGTGTGTTGAGTCGGGGATTTCCCCGGAACGCATCATGATCGATCCCGGTCCTGGTTTCGGCAAAACGTCGGAGCACGACCTGGACCTCATCCGGCACATCGATACGTTAACGGCATTGCCCTATCCTGTCGTGCTTGCCGCGTCACGCAAGCCGTTCATTGGCGCGGTGCTGGGAGACGAGGTTGAGGACCGGATTGAGGGGTCGCTCGCCGTGGTGGCGTGGGGGGTGCAGCAGGGAGTGAAACTGGTGCGCGTCCACGATGTTCGCGCTACCGTGCGCGTGGTGCGCATGGTCGAAGCGGTACTACGGGCCTGCTGGCCGGTGGAGGAGAGCGTGTGATTCGCCACCCTATCCGGCAAATGCCGCCTGAGCTAGCCTTGAAGATCGCCGCCGGCGAGGTAGTGGAGCGGCCCGCCTCCGTAGTGAAGGAGCTTATCGACAACGCTATAGATGCCGGCGCCCAGGCCATTGCCGTCGAGGTCCGGGAGGCCGGTCTCAAGTCGATTCGCCTGACTGATGATGGTTGCGGCATTCCCCGCGAAGAGCTGTTGCTGGCCTTCACCTCACACGCCACCAGTAAGGTACGCCAGGTGGACGACCTGGAGCGTATCACCACGCTCGGGTTCCGCGGCGAGGCACTGGCGGCGATTGCCGCCGTCTCCCGCGTGGAAGTGCAGAGTCGAGCCAAAGAGGAGCAGACCGGCAGCGCGGCACGACTCGAATTTGGTGTGCCCGTGGACAACAGCTCGCACGCGGTGGCCGGCGGTCTGCGCATCACCGTCGCCGATCTCTTCGCCAACGTGCCCGCTCGCCGCAAATTCGTGCGGTCCCTCCGCGCCGAGGGTGGGCAGATCACCTCGGTCGTGCTCCAGTATGCGCTAGCCCAACCGGGAATCCGCTTCACCCTCACTCTGGACGGCCGGCTGACATTTCACAGTCCGGGATCGGGCCGGCTTACCGACGCCTTCGCGGCGGTGTACGGCCCGCAAGCCGCTACGGAGTGCATTGCCGTGGAAGCGGAAGAGACGGGTGTCGAGGTGAGCGGAATCCTGGGCCGGCCGTCACTCAACCGGCCAACTAGATCGGCCATTCATCTCTTCGTCAACGGACGCCCCGCCGCCAATCGCAGCCTGATCTTCGCGTTGGAGGAAGCCTACAGCGGTTTCCTCATGACCGCCCGTCATCCCATGGCGGCGGTACACCTGCGTATTCCGGTGGCCGAGGTTGATCCTAATATTCATCCAGCAAAAAGCGAGGTACGCTTCGCCCGCGAGCGCGAAGTCCATGGCGCCCTCTATCGCGCGGTTGCAGCGGCGCTCCTTGATATGCGCCTGAGTGAGCGCGGGATGGAACTGCAACCGGAGTTTGAGGAGCCGTCGGTGAGCGAGGAGCAAGCTCTGCCGCTGTCCGCTGAGTCAAACGGTCATCCGACAGCCGAAACACAACTCCTGCCCAATGTACCGGCCCTCCGCGTCTTTGGCCAGACTAAGGCCGCGTTTATCATCGCCGAGGGACCACGCGGCCTGTATATGATTGACCAACACGCGGCTCACGAGCGCATCCTCTTCGACCAATTTGATACGCAACTGGACCAGGGATTCATCGCCGCCCAGCCGCTCCTCGAGCCGGAGACCGTCGAGTTGGAACCGGCACAGATCAGTGCCCTGGAAGGCAACGCCGGATTACTTACCCAAGCCGGCTTCGTCCTAGAGCCGTTTGGCGAGGGCGCCTGTCTGGTCCGGGCGATTCCGGCGCTGTCCGGGCGGAGCAGCCCGACGCAATTAGTTCGCGAAGTGCTGGACGAACTGCAGAATCTGCCCGAGCCGCATGCGGCTCGGGAGCGAGCGCTGGCCGCCATGGCCTGTCGCGCGGCGGTCAAAGCCGGTCAGATCCTCGATGTCCATGAGATGCGCGAGTTGGTCGAACAATTGGAGCAAACGTTGCGACCGAACACTTGTCCACACGGACGTCCCACCATGATTCATCTGAGCCACTTGCAGCTCGAACGTGAGTTCGGTCGACGCTAGTCGCTTTACGTCAAGTACGGCGCGGTGATATACTTCACCGGCCCCACCTTGTGGGGCTTACTTCCTGTTCTGGGCTGGCACTATTCCCAATTGTCCCAGGACATACCCGAGGGAAGGAGGACCCTTGAACCCGTACGAGATCACCTATATTGTCCGTCCCGATCTGGACGAAGAGGAGACGCGGGCCACCATCGACGGCGTGACCAGCCGGCTCGAAGCCGCCAACGCCGAGATGCTGGCCACCGTTCCGTGGAACCCGCCGCGCCGGCGCATGGCCTACACCATTCGCGATTACGGCGATGGCTTCTATGTGACTACCGTGTTCCGCTTGGATCCGCAGGCAGTCAAGCCGTTGGAGAACGTGCTCAAGCTGAACGAGCGAATTCTGCGCTTTATTCTGGTCCAGGCCACCGACATGAACATTCAGCAGGCGCAACAGCGTTTGCAACAGCAGCAGCAAGCGGCGGCGCCGCGCCCTCAACCGGCGCCATTGCCGGCACCCGAGGGACAGGCTCCCGATACCACCGAAGGCGGCGCTGAGATGCCACCGGCAGTTGAGCCGGAGTCGGTGGCGCCCGAGGAAGCCGCCCCTGATATTCCGATAATTGACGAGGAAGTTGTGACGACGCCCGTCGCCGAAGCGGTTACCGCCGAGGCGGTTCCCATAGAGGAGTAAAGCATTATGGCTGGAATGAGCAAAGCGATAATCATTGGCAATCTGGGTAGAGATCCAGAAATGCGCTACACCCCGAGCGGGGCCGCCGTGACCAGTTTCTCGGTGGCCTGCAGCCGCCGTTACCGCACCGGAGACGGCGAACAGCGCGAGGAAACCGAGTGGTTCAAAGTTGACTGTTGGAATAAATTGGCTGAAACCGCCAACGAATATCTGAGCAAGGGCAAGCAGGTCTATATCGAGGGACGGCTCAGCATGGATACATGGGATGACCGGCAGAGTGGCGAAAAGCGCTCACAGATGAAGATCACCGCCAATGAGTTGCAGATGCTCGGCAGCCGCGACGACAGCGGCGGTGGCATACGCTCTGGCGACAGCAGCGACCGTGCCGCCGCGCCGGCTGGGGCGCCCGATACCGATTTCGACAATATGCCTTTCTAGGCCCCGTTCAGGAGACAATTCGTGTCATACAACCCTTCCAG
>JBPCKK010000021.1:0-12338 GCA_051004335.1 Chloroflexota bacterium | reverse complement strand
TGGTACCCGCCACAGGGGGGGGGTGGGCGGAGCTGCACTCGATCGCCGAGGGGGAAGGAGACCGGCTCCGTCGTTCACTCCCCCCTGAGGGAGCATTGGAGGTTGCGGCTTGCGCGAGCCGCGGCCTCAGCGAAATCTTCTCTGCTGGAGGCATAAAGAGTATTGCGTGACACGGCGATCAATGCGTTTTCTCCATGCGCATTAGCCGCGACCCGCACGGACTCGTACGCCTGGCCACCCTGGGTTCCCACACCGGGGACGAGGAGTAGGGTCTTTTCGCTTCGAGCGCGCACGGCCCCCAGTGCGTCCGGAAATGTAGCGCCGACGACCAAACCAATCTCCGCGGGTCTGTCCTCGAGGGCGAGCGCTTGATCGGCGATAGCGAGGTAGAGCGGATTACCGGCGACCGACAGGTCTTGCACTGCCCCGGATCCCGGATTCGACGTGCGGCATAGGACGAACAGTGCACGGCTACAGTACCCCATAAAGGGCTCAAGCGCATCCCAACCGAGATAGGGGTTCACCGTTGCGGCGTCAAACTCTAACTCGCCGAAGATGGAATGGGCGTAAGCGGCGGAAGTACTACCTATATCCCCTCGTTTGGCGTCCGCCACAACCGGTATGTGCCGAGGAATGGCATTACGGACAAGGGACAGAGCCTGCCAGCCCTCCCTGCCCAGAGCCTCGAAGAAGGCGAAGTTGAGCTTGTAGGCGACTGCGAATTCCTGCGTCGAAGCAATGATCTCGCTGCAGAACCGAACGATGCCGCCGGCATCGCGGGAGATCCCGACCGGCAGTCGGTTGACCTGAGGATCGAGACCGATACACAGCCAACTGCCGGTCGCTTGCGCCCGCTCCCGCAATCTGTGCGACAATAGCGGCATTTGTTGTTCGGGCACCGAATCAGTTACCATAAAGCCAAGTGCCCACTCTTTCCCCTGCACCGGACCCGCGCATCGCCCTGTTCTGCTGTCCTCCGCGGAACCGCGACGCCCTCATGTCGGCCCAGCCGGCGATTTGTGCGCGCACGCTTCTGGCGCTTGCTACGTGGCAGGCGCCAATCGGCATTGTACCGTCCATACCGTGTTTATTTTCTCTCTAAAAGGAGTCTGAATGGCTGTAGAAGTGTCTGGAGACCGGCGCGTTTCCTTTGCCCGATTTGGCGAGGTTCTGCCGCTTCCCCATCTCATCCAAATGCAGTTGGACTCGTTCCGCTGGTTTCAACTTGAGGGTATCCGGGAACTATTCGCGGAGATCTCTCCTATTACCGACTTCGCCGGCAAGATGTCTCTGGAGTTCATAGTACCGGATGAGCCCTTTGGTCGGCCGAAGTATACCGAAGCCGATTGCCGGATGCGTGATACTACCTATTCCGCTCCGCTGACGGTGAAAGCCCGCTTGGTGAAAAAGGTGACCGCCGAAGGTGAGCCACTCGGTGAAATCACCGAGCAAGAAGTGTTTATGGGCGATTTCCCGCTGATGACGCATCAGGGGACGTTCATTATTAATGGCGCCGAGCGCGTGGTGGTGAGTCAGCTTGTGCGCTCTCCGGGCGCCTACTTCACCGTCGAAGAGGACATCTCCACCGGCCGACAGCTCTGGGGCGCCAAGCTCATCCCGAATCGCGGCGCCTGGTTGGAGTTCGAGACCAGCACACGCGACGTGCTAACCGTCAAGGTGGATCGCAAACGCAAGATTCCGGTTACCACGTTGCTGCGCGCCGTGGGCTTCGGCACCGATGAACAACTGGAAGAGCTTTTCCGCGACGTGGATACCGATCCGGAACATCACTATCTGGCCAGTACGCTCGAACGCGACCCCACGCACACTCAGGAAGAAGGCCTGGTCGAGATGTATAAGAAGCTGCGGCCGGGTGATCCTCCCACGTTGGAAAACGCCCGCAGCCTGATCAACTCACTCTTCTTTAACGACCGGCGCTACAGCTTGAATCGCGTAGGGCGCTACAAGCTGAACAAGCGACTGGGCATAAAAGAGGAAACCGGTACTCAGATCCTTACCAAGGAAGACCTGGGACGCATAGTTCACGAGATGATTCGGTCGAACGTCGGCCACGGACATCGGGATGATATCGACCATTTGGGTAACCGCCGCGTACGCGCCGTCGGCGAACTGCTTCAAAACCAGTTCCGCATTGGCCTGCTGCGCATGGAGCGCGTGGTCAAAGAGCGCATGACGATCCAGGATGTGGAATCCGCCAAGCCAAATGCGCTCATCAACATTCGGCCGGTTGTCGCCGCGATGAAAGAGTTCTTCGGGGGCAGTCAGCTCTCGCAGTTCATGGACCAGACCAATCCTCTGGCTGAGCTAACGCACAAGCGCCGTTTGAGCGCGCTGGGGCCAGGTGGTCTGTCGCGTGAGCGAGCAGGCTTTGATGTCCGTGACGTCCATCATTCCCACTACGGTCGTATCTGTCCGATTGAGACCCCTGAAGGGCCGAATATCGGACTAATTGGGTCGCTGGCGACCTATGCGCGTACCAACGCATACGGGTTCATCGAGACGCCATACCGTACCGTTTACCGTGACCTGCCGGTGGACTCGCCACTTCTGATCGGTCGGACACTGCGCGAGCCGGCGACGTTGAAGAGCGGTGAAGAGTTGGAGGCCGGTACACGGATCGACGAGGAGCAAGCGAACCGCATACGTAAGGGTGGCGTGGAAACGGTTGCCGTCCGGCCATTTGCCTCTCCCGAGATCAACTACCTTACCGCTGATGAAGAAGAAAACTTCACGGTCGCGCAGGCGAACGCCGTGCTCAACGACGCCGACGAATTTACCCAAGATCGGATATCGGTGCGCTACGGCGAGGGCTTTGAAATGGAGCCGGCCACACGCGTGGACTACATGGATGTGTCGCCGCGCCAACTGGTCTCCGTCGCTACAGCGCTCATCCCCTTCCTGGAGCACGATGACGCCAACCGTGCCCTCATGGGATCGAACATGCAGCGGCAAGCTGTGCCGCTGTTGCGTCCTGAGTCTCCGTATGTGGGAACAGGCACAGAGCGGCGCGCGGCGTACGACTCCGGTCAGTTAGTTCTCTCGCTGGTTGATGGCGAGGTGACGAGCGTTACCGGACGGGCCATCGTGATGACCGAAGATTCCGATGGTCATGCCGAGCACCGCTACCCCCTGCGTAAATTTGTTCGGTCGAATCAGGGCACGACTATCAACCAGCGGCCAATTGTGGACAAGGGACAGCGCGTGCGCAAGGGAGACGTGCTTGCCGATAGTTCCTCAACCGACCAGGGTGAGTTGGCGTTGGGGCAGAACTGCCTGGTTGCCTTCATGCTTTGGGAGGGTGGCAACTATGAGGACGCGATTCTGATTAGCGAGCGTCTGGTTGCCGAGGACAAATTCACCTCGATCCACATGGAAAAGCACGAGGTTGATGCTCGTGATACCAAGCTCGGACCAGAAGAGATTACGCGCGACATTCCCAACGTGGGCGAGGAAGGCCTGAAAAACCTGGACGACCGCGGTATTGTGTACCTCGGCGCGGAGGTTGAACCGGGAGATATCCTGGTTGGCAAGATCACCCCGAAGGGCGAGACGGAATTGACCGCGGAAGAGCGTCTATTACGGGCAATCTTCGGCGAAAAAGCGCGAGAGGTGAAAGACACTTCACTGCGCGTGCCCCAGGGTGAGCGCGGCAAGGTGGTGGATGTCAAGGTGTTTAGCCGGGAAAGCGGCGACGAAATGCCACCCGGTGTGAACCAGGTGGTTCACGTCACCATCGCTCAGAAGCGCAAAATCGCAGAGGGTGACAAGCTCGCCGGCCGGCACGGCAACAAGGGAGTTATCTCGCGTGTTGTGCCGCAGGAAGACATGCCGTTCCTGCCGGGCGGTGAGCCGGTGCAAATGATCCTGAATCCATTAGGCGTACCATCCCGCATGAATATCGGGCAGGTCCTGGAGACGCACCTTGGCTGGGCGGCCGCCGACCTGGGGTATAAAGCGGCCACGCCGGTGTTCAATGGCGCAAGCGAGCTGCAGATTGTCGAGGAGCTGGGCAAAGCTCATCTCCCTGGTTCGGGCAAGATGGAACTCTTCGACGGACGCACCGGTGACCGATTCGATCAGGAGATCACCGTGGGCCAGATCTACATGCTCAAACTGGCCCACCTAGTTGAAGACAAGATCCATGCGCGCTCAACCGGCCCGTACTCGCTGGTAACGCAGCAGCCGTTGGGCGGGAAAGCGCAGTTCGGTGGTCAGCGTTTCGGTGAGATGGAGGTCTGGGCGCTCGAAGCGTACGGGGCTGCGCACATCTTGCAGGAGTTGCTGACCGTCAAGTCCGATGACGTTATCGGACGCGTGAAGACCTACGAAGCCATCGTGAAGGGCGAAAGTATTCTTGAGCCGGGCGTGCCGGAGTCCTTCAAGGTGTTGGTGAAAGAGTTGCAGAGCCTGGCGCTATCCGTGGAGGTCCTCAACGAGGACGAGGAGGAAGTTCACTTTGCCGACGAGGCGGGTCTGGATCAGATTCCGAGCCTCGACGTGAACATCACCGGTTTCGAAAAGGGCGACTAGGTTCGATTGCTGGATGCGGCGCTGGCCCCGTGGGCCGGCGCCAGCTATCCGCACGGAGGGGAACATTGTTAGAAGTAAACGACTTTAACGCGATCCGCATTAGCTTGGCATCACCTGAGCAAATGCGTGGATGGTCTTACGGCGAGGTGACCAAGCCGGAAACGATCAACTACCGCACACTCAAGCCAGAGAAAGATGGGTTGTTCTGCGAGCGTATTTTCGGGCCCACGAAGGACTGGGAGTGCTATTGCGGAAAGTACAAGCGGGTGCGCTACAAGGGCATCATCTGCGACAAGTGCGGGGTTGAGGTAGCTCGGGAGAAAGTGCGCCGCGAGCGTATGGGACATATCGAGCTGGCCTCGCCGGTGAGCCACATCTGGTACTTCAAGGGCACGCCGAGTCGACTGGGCCTCCTGCTCGACGTCTCGCCGCGCAACCTGGAGCGCATCCTGTACTTTGCTCTCTATATCGTCACGCGAGTCCACGAGGACGAGCGTCAGCGCGCCCTAGACCGGGTGCGTGAGGAAGAGGTAGAGCGCATCGCTCAGATCGAGGGAGCCGTCGGCGGGCGTGGCGAGGAACTGGCCACGCAGATGCACGAGTCAGGACTCGGTCGCGTCCAGGAGATGCAAGCGCTGGAGCAGCGCCGGCAGGAGGTGATCAACGAGGTAATGGCCAGCGGCATCGGGCTGGATGAGGCCAACGCACGCGTCGAAGCGATCGAGGCTGAATACCAGACCGATCTGCAGAGCATGCGGGCCCGGCACACCGAAAGCGAAGAGAATGAACAGCGATCCGCCGATGCGGAACTAGCTCAGTCGCGTACGGGAATCGTCGATCAGATCGAGCAGGTCCGCGAGGACACCGTACGGCATATTGAGGAAATTGAGTCCATCAAGTGGATGGCTCTGCTCAATGAGACCCAGTACCGCGACCTGAAGGACAAGTACGGGTACCTCTTCGAAGCCGGGATGGGTGCCGAGGCGATTCGCGACATCATTTTGCAAGTTAGTCTCGATGATCTAGCGGTGGACTTGCGGAACGAGATCCGCAACTCGAGCCAATCAAGCCAGCGTCGGAAGAAGGCAACCAAACGCCTGCGCGTCGTCGAGAGCTTTCGCAAGTCCAATCAACAACCGGAATGGATGATCCTTACCGTCCTGCCGGTTATTCCGCCGAACTTGCGTCCGATGGTGCAACTCGACGGCGGGCGCTTTGCCACGAGCGATCTGAACGACTTGTATCGCCGTGTCATCAACCGCAATAACCGGCTCAAGCGGCTCATTGAATTGGGCGCGCCGGAAATCATCATCCGCAACGAAAAGCGCATGCTGCAGGAGGCCACGGACGCCCTTATCGACAATGGACGTCGAGGCCGAGCGGTCAACGGATCGGGCAATCACAAGCTGAAGAGTCTGTCCGACATGCTCAAGGGCAAGCAGGGCCGCTTCCGTCAGAACCTGCTGGGCAAGCGCGTGGACTACTCCGGCCGGTCAGTGATCGTGGTCGGTCCTGACCTCAAGCTGAACCAGTGCGGCCTGCCGAAGAAGATGGCGCTGGAACTCTTCAAGCCCTTTGTCATGCGCAAGCTGGTCGAACGGGGCTATGCCCACAATATCAAGAGCGCCAAGCGCATCGTGGAACGCGTTCGCCCCGAGGTCTGGGATGTACTCGAAGAGGTGATCAAGGATCACCCTGTGCTGCTTAACCGCGCCCCAACGTTGCACCGCCTGGGAATTCAGGCGTTCGACGCGGTATTGGTAGAAGGTAGCGCCATTCAGATTCACCCTCTCGTCTGCACCGCGTTCAATGCCGACTTCGACGGCGATCAGATGGCCGTTCATGTGCCGCTGTCCAAGGCGGCGCAGACCGAAGCTCGCGATCGCATGATGAGTACACGCAATTTGCTCTCGCCGGCGAGTGGTGAGCCGATTGTGAATCCCACCAAGGACATGGTGTTGGGCTGCTTCTACTTGACTACCCTCAAGGAAGGGGACAAGGGGAACGGCACGGTCTTCTCTACCTTCGACGAAGCGCTCCAAGCTCTCGAGTTGGGCCGCGTTTCCATGCATGCCCCGATTTACGTGGGGATACCACTGCACATGCTCGACGAGGAGCAGATTCAGACAACCGCGGGCGTTGTTGACCGCGATGACCTGGAAATCCTTCCCAAGAGTTCACGAGCGTACGGTCTCAAGACGACAGCGGGACGCATTGTATTCAACGAGGCGTTGCCGGACAACATTCCGTTCAAGAACAGCGTGCAGGATAAGGGTTCGCTCCGCGACGTGGTTGCGGAGGTGTACGCCGCCTATGGACAGGAAGTCACGGCGGAGGTCGCCGACGAGATCAAGCGTCTTGGCTTCCGTTATGCAACTCACTCGGGTATCACCATGAGCGTGGCCGATATCACGATTCCGAAGCAGAAGCCCGGCATCATTCGCTTGGCCGAAGCGGAAGTGGAGCGTGTCCAGGAACAGTACGAAGAGGGATTAATTACCGACGAGGAACGGTACCGCAAGGCAGTCGACGTGTGGACGCAGGCCAGCCAGGAGGTCGAGGAGGCGGTTACCACGTCGCTCGATCCACATGGCCCGATCTACATGATGTCGGTCTCCGGCGCCGCGAAGGGTGGTTTCACCCAGGTTCGACAGATTGCCGGCATGCGTGGTTTGATGGCCGACCCGTCGGGTAAAATCATTGATTTGCCGATTCTTTCCAACTTCCGTGAAGGATTGACGGTCCTCGAGTACTTTATCTCCACGCACGGCGCGCGCAAGGGCCTGGCCGATACGGCCCTCCGCACGGCAGAGTCGGGGTACTTGACTCGACGGCTGATCGACGTCGCTCAAGACGTGATCATCCGCGAAGAGGACTGCGGCGCCACCACCGGCATCGTCGTGCACGAGCGTGCTCAGGGAGACACGATCCTTGAGCCACTGTCACGACGCATCGTCGGACGGTTGATGGCACAGCCCTTCTACGATCCGGAGACCGGCACGCTGATTGCCGAAGCGAACACTACCATCGACCAGCGAGTCGCCGACGAGATCGCTGCCGCGGTAGAGAGCCATCCGGAGGCACCCGTGGTCATCCGCTCTCCGCTGACGTGCGTTGCCAAGCATGGATTGTGCCGGTCGTGCTATGGCTGGAGCCTGGCCACGGGTCTGCCCGTGGAACTTGGCGAAGCGGTAGGCATCATCGCCGCCCAGTCCATTGGTGAGCCGGGAACGCAGCTTACGATGCGTACCTTCCACACCGGTGGTGTGGCCGGTTCCGATATTACCCAAGGCTTGCCGCGTGTCGAGGAGTTGTTCGAAGCACGCGTTCCGAAAGAGGTGTCATTGATCGCCGAGATCGATGGCGTCGTACGGATCGACCGTGATGAGACCGAACAGCGAATCATCATTGCTTCCACCGAGGAAGAGGCCACTGAGCGTCACTCCATGAAACAGGGGTACACCCTGGCGGTGGCGAACGGCGAGTTGGTCGGACCCGGTACCGTTCTAGCGCGTCCCGGCAAACGCGGCAAAAAGCAAGAGGCCGGTCCTGAAATCATCGCCGAAACCTCGGGTCGTGTGACCGAACGTGATGGACAGATCATCATCGCGCCGGAGCCGCTGGAAGTACGCACTTACCCCGTTGCCGCGCACTCCCGTGTGCGCGTGGCCGACGGCCAGGTTGTCTCCGCCGGTACCGCGTTGACCGAGGGATCCTCAAACCCGTAGGACATTCTGCGGGTCATGGGCCGCGAGCGGGTGTCGATGTTCCTGGTGGACGAGGTTCAGCGGGTGTATAAGAATCAGGGCGTGCCGATTAACGATAAGCACGTCGAGGTCATTGTGCGTCAGATGTTGCGCAAGGTTCGGGTCGACACTCCCGGCGACACGGAGATGTTACCTGGCGAGTTGGTTGACCGTTTCAAGTACGAGATGATGAACGCCGCTGTCCTCGCCCAAGGTGGTGAGCCGGCGACGGCAACTACCGTGCTGCTGGGCGTGACCAAGGCGAGCCTGACTACCGACAGCTTTCTGGCGGCCGCCTCCTTCCAGGACACCACCAAGATCCTCACCGATGCCGCGATTGCCGGCCAGGTTGATCGACTGGTGGGGCTGAAGGAGAACGTGATCATCGGTAAGTTGATCCCTGCCGGCACTGGTTTGCTGGCGCGCGAGCTGCAGCAGCAAGCATTGGAAGCGGGAGAGCGCGAGTTCGCGCTCGGTGACATCGACGGTGATCTACTGGGCGATGGTCTGGGATTTACCAACGAGATAGTAGGCCTCGACGACAACATTGATCTGGTCGAAGCGGCGGCCGGCGGCCCTACCCTTGACCAGTCTGAGATGGGTTGATATACTGATAGAGCGCAGTCCCCTGTGCAGGGGGCTGCGCTCAGTCTGTTATCGAGGAGACACGTTTTGCCGACTACGAGTCAGCTTGTGCGCAAGGGGCGTGCGGTTGTGGAGAAAAAGTCCAAATCGCCCGACCTTCAATTCGCGTACAACACGCTCAAACAACGGCGACTCAAATTGAAAGGCGCGCCGCAGAAGCGGGGCGTCTGCACGCAGGTACGGACGATTACACCGAGAAAGCCAAACTCCGCACTGCGCAAGATTTGCCGTGTACGCTTGAGCAATAACCGAGAAGTCACCGCATATATCCCCGGTGAGGGACATAACCTTCAAGAGCATTCCGTGGTCCTTATCCGCGGCGGCCGTGTGAAGGATCTGCCGAGTGTTAAATATCACGTTATCAGAGGCACGCTCGACGCGGCCGGCGTAAACAACCGGAAGCAGGGCCGCTCCAAATACGGCGCAAAGCGTCCTAAAAGTAGTTGAAACGCGGGCTGAATAGCCCGTCGTCAACAAGTTAATCACCGTTGAGGCACTGTCGAGCGCCACTGGCGCCGCCTTCAGTGCCTCAACACATGTAATCACGGTAGAGCACCGAACATTCACGGAACGGACGGAGGAGAAACCAGTGCCGAGGCGCGCAAAAGTATCGCGGCGAATAGTGATGCCCGACCCCCGATATCGCAGCACCACTGTTGCCAAGTTCATCAACAACCTGATGTATGCCGGCAAGAAGACCGTGGCCCAGTCCATCTTCTATGACGCCCTCGATCTATTGCAGGAACGGGGACGTGGCAATGCCATTGACACGTTCGAATTGGCACTGCGTAACGTTACACCTGTCTTGGAAGTGAAGGCGCGCCGTGTGGGTGGCTCGACCTATCAGGTACCAATTGAAATTCGCGGCGACCGTCGACGGGCGCTAGCAATTCGCTGGCTGATTCAATCAGCGCGTCGCCGCACTGGCCGCTCCATGGCGGAAAAACTGGCAGCCGAACTATCTGACGCGGCCCAGGGCGTCGGCGCCACTATCAAGAAACGGGAGGATACGCATCGCATGGCTGAGGCGAACCGGGCCTTCGCGCACTACCGGTTCTAGGAACAAACTTCCCCTCCAGCATCGCTGCTGACGATTAATGGCACAAGACTTTAACCTCGAAACTACGAGAAATATTGGAATCATCGCGCACATCGACGCGGGAAAGACGACGACGACGGAGCGCATCCTGTTCTATACCAACAAGATCCACCGGGTTGGCGAGGTCCATGAAGGCGCCGCCACCATGGACTGGATGGAGCAGGAGCGGGAGCGTGGCATCACCATCACATCGGCCGCCACTACCTCCTTCTGGAAAGATCATCGCATCAACATCATCGATACACCGGGACATGTGGACTTCACCGTGGAGGTGGAGCGGTCGCTCCGTGTACTCGACGGCGGTGTAGTGGTCCTCGATGCCGTTGCCGGCGTCGAGCCCCAATCTGAGACCGTTTGGCGACAGGCGGACAAGTACCAAGTCCCGCGCTTTGTCTTCGTGAACAAGATGGATCGCATTGGCGCCGACTTCGATCGCTGCGTGGAAATGGTCAAGGATCGACTGGGCGCCAACGCCGTGGTTATCCAACTGCCGATCGGCAATCAGAGCGATTTTGCCGGCATGATTGATCTCATCACGATGAAGGCAATCATCTATGCCGACGACCTTGGAACCGAGCAAAGTGAAGCTGAAATTCCGCTCGATCTGCAGTCGACATCCGACCAGGCGCGTGAAGCCATGTTCGACGCCCTGTCCTTGGTTGATGACGAGTTCGCCACGCTCTACTACGAGCATCTGAGTGGAGGCGAGATCACCGTCGAGCAGATTCGCGCTGCGCTACGGCGGGGCACAATTAGCAATAAACTCGTGGCTATCTTGTGTGGCTCCTCACTGCGCAATAAGGGCGTCCAGCCCATGCTGGATGCGGTAGTGGAATTTCTTCCCTCACCGTTGGATGTTCCGCCGGTTGTCGGCATCAACCCGAAGACCGACCTAGAGGAAGAGCGAGCCCCCACCGAAGAGGCGCCGTTCTCCGGGCTCGCGTTTAAAATTGTCTCCGACCCGTTCGTTGGGCGTCTGGCTTACTGCCGGCTGTATTCCGGTAGGATGACCGCCGGTTCCTACGTACTGAACTCCACGAAGGATAATCGCGAACGCGTTGGGCGTCTGCTAAGGATGCACGCCAATCACCGCGAGGAGATCACCGAGGCGAGCGCGGGCGACATCGTGGCGATCGTGGGCCTCAAGAACACGTTTACCGGTGATACGGTTTGCGCGGTCGATAAGCCCATAATCCTTGAATCCATCACGTTCCCGGAGCCGGTTATCTCGGTAGCCGTCGAACCGAAAACCAAGGCCGATACGGACAAGATGGGCGAAGCACTCGTCAAGCTATCGGAAGAGGACCCCACGTTCCGCATGCGCAACGATCCCGATACAGCGCAGACCATCATATCCGGAATGGGCGAGTTGCATCTCGAAATTATCGTGGATCGCATGCTCCGCGAGTTCAAGGTACAGGCCAACGTGGGTCGGCCGCAAGTTGCTTACAAGGAGACCATCACGCGTAAGTCCCGAGCCGAAGGACGCTTCATCCGCCAGACCGGCGGGCGTGGGCAGTTCGGCGATGTCTGGATCGAGCTTGAGCCCATGGAGCCGGGCGCGGGCTTCGAGTTTGTCAACAAAATTGTTGGCGGCTCGGTACCCCGCGAGTACATAGCTCCGGTGGAAGCCGGGATTCGTGAGGCGATGGAGAGCGGCGTGCTGGCAGGGTTTCCGGTCCTGGATGTTCGGGCGACACTGGTCGACGGTTCCTACCATGAAGTGGATTCCTCGGAAATGGCGTTCAAGATTGCCGGATCCATGGCATTCAAGGCCGCCGCCGAAAAAGCCGGTCCCGCTCTGTTAGAGCCAATCATGCGCGTTGAGGTAACGACACCGGAGAGTTTCGTTGGCGATGTGATCGGTGACCTCAATTCCCGACGTGGGCGCGTGGACGCTATGGAACCTCGAGGAAACGTGCACGTGGTACGTTCCTTTGTGCCGTTGGCCGAGATGTTCGGCTATTCGACAACAATTCGTTCAATGACCCAGGGCCGTGCTTCCTACAGCATGGAGCCCTCGCACTACGAGCAAGTCCCGACAAGTATCGCGGAGGACATCCGCAAGAAGAATCGATCGGAAGCCGAGTCGACCGGTCGACGCTAGACAGAGAAGATTGGCCCGCCCCATTGGGCCGGCCGCACCGTTGAGAGGACGGTTTTAGGAAGTATGGCGAAGCAGAAGTTTGAGCGAACCAAGCCCCATGTCAACGTGGGGACGATTGGCCACATTGATCATGGGAAGACCACACTCACCGCGGCAATCACCACGGTGCTGGCGTCCCAAGGGTTAGCCG
>JBPCKK010000020.1:0-19710 GCA_051004335.1 Chloroflexota bacterium | reverse complement strand
TGGCGCCCGAGACCCGCGCTCCCTCCCGCTGCGCTTCCACACCCAGACCGGAGGATCGACGCTCACCGCGCAACAGCCGCTCAACAACGTGGTGCGCGTCACGTTACAGGCGCTCAGCGCGGTACTTGGCGGCACGCAGAGCCTACACACCAACGGATTCGACGAAGCGCTTGCACTGCCGTCGGAGCAGGCGGCTACACTCGCCCTCCGCACCCAGCAGATTATCGCCAAGGAGAGTGGCGTTCCCGACGTCACCGATCCTCTCGGCGGCTCTTACCTTATCGAATATCTGACCGACCAGCTCGCGGAGCAGGCCCGATCGCTGATCGCTGAAATCGATGAATTGGGGGGTTCAGTGGCGGCTATTCAATCGGGAAGTATGCAGGAGCAGATCGAGGAAGCGGCGTACCGTTTTCAACGGGACGTGGACGACGGCGAGCGCGTGATCGTCGGCGTGAACGAGTATCGACAGCCGGAAACGGAGATCATCGAGCTGCTCGAACCCAACCCGGCGCTGGAACAAGAGCAGATTGCTCGGCTGCACGAGATTCGACGGACTCGTGATGCAGATCGTGTGTCGAAGAGTCTTGCCTGTCTTGAGGCAGCTGCCCGGGGAACGGACAACGTGATGTATCCCCTGCGCGCCGCGCTCAGCGCGTATGCCACCATCGGCGACGTCTCCGATGTGCTGCGTCGGGCATTCGGCACGCATGATCCAGCGGTAGCCGTCTGACCAAATCGCTCAGATCTGGATAGGGGAGGAACGCGGATTCATGGCAACCGAGGAAGCTGAAGTCCCGGCGATCGAAGAAACCGCGCAACTGGATCCCGGTGAGCGTCTGCGGCTCCTTGATGAAGAGGCGCAACATCCAGCGGGTCTAGAGGCGGAGAACAGGCAGCACGAGCGTGGCAAGCTCACCGCGCGTGAACGGCTGGATCTGCTGCTTGATCCCGGGTCGTTCGTCGAACTCGATCGCTTTGCTACCCACCGGAGCCACGACTTCGGCCTGGAGAAACGCAAGTACCTGGGCGACGGCGTGATCACCGGCTTTGGCACGGTTGAGGGGCGGAAGATTTTTGTCTTCTCGCAGGATTTCACCGTATTTGGCGGCTCGCTGGGCGAGGTCTTCGCCGAAAAGATTATCAAGGTGATGGACCTGGCCATGAGGATGGGCGCGCCGATCGTGGGAATCAACGACTCCGGCGGGGCGCGCATTCAAGAGGGAGTAGTCAGCCTCGGCGGCTACGCCGAGATCTTCTGGCGAAACGTGATGGCGTCGGGCGTCGTCCCCCAGCTCTCGGTGGTCGCCGGACCATGCGCCGGTGGCGCGGTGTACTCACCGGCCATCACCGACTTCGTCTTCGTGGTGCGCGATATCTCCTACATGTTCATCACGGGGCCGGATGTGGTGCGGACGGTTACCGGCGAGGAGGTGAGCTTCGAAGCGCTCGGCGGCGCGGAGACACACGCGGCGCGCAGTGGCGTCGCCCACTTCGCCGCCGACACTGAAGATGTCGCTTTTGCCGATGTACGCGCGCTGCTGGCCTATCTGCCGGCGAATAACCTGGAGGATCCACCGCGAGTCGCGGTCGATGATGATCCCGAACGGATCAATACCGCCCTGGCCGGGGTCATTCCCGATTCGCCCAACCGGCCGTATGACATGCTGGACGTCATCATCGATGTTCTCGATGAGGGTGTTTTCCTCGAGTCGCAGCCACAATACGCGCGGAATATCGTCACCGGCTGTGGCCGCCTGGATGGTTACCCGGTTGGGGTGGTGGCGAATCAGCCCAACCACCTGGCCGGAGTGCTGGACATCGCCGCCTCGGAAAAGGCGGCGCGCTTTGTTCGCTTTTGTGATGCCTTCAACATTCCCCTGGTCACATTGGTGGATGTTCCGGGCTTTCTACCGGGCACGGCACAGGAGTACGGCGGCATCATCCGCCACGGAGCCAAGCTGCTCTATGCCTTTGCCGAGGCGACAGTACCCAAGTTGACGGTTATCACACGCAAGGCGTACGGAGGCGCCTACGACGTCATGGCCTCCAAGCACATTCGCGCTGATGTGAACCTCGCTTGGCCCATGGCGGAAATCGCGGTGATGGGACCGGACGCCGCCGTCAAGATCATCCATCGCCGTGAAATTGCTGACTCGGAGAATCCGGAGGAGACCACTCGGGAGTTCGTCGACGACTATCGCCGCCGCTTCGCCAATCCCTATACCGCCGCCGAGCGGGGCTACGTCGACCAGGTGATTCAACCGGAGGACACGCGTCGGGAACTTATCCGAGCCCTGTGGATGACGCGCAGCAAGCGCCAATCACTCCCGCCCAAAAAGCATGGCAATATCCCCCTCTGAGCGGCTTGACGCCGCGCCCGACGCCGACGAGGATGAGCTGGCGGCCATCGCCGCCGCCATTCGTGGCTACCTGGCCGATGTGGCCGGCGATGCTCAGCCAAGCGGAGACATTTCGCGCTGGTCGCGCGCCGGCAGACTTGAGGCGATGGGGCTGCCGGTGCAGAGACGCACACTCACGCGAGAGTGGGGAATCTAGCCAATGTTTAGCAAGGTGCTGATCGCCAACCGAGGGGAAATTGCGGTACGCATCGTTCGCACGCTTCGCGAGATGGATATCGGCTCAGTAGCCGTCTATTCCGAGGCAGACCGCGATGCTCTGTTTGTTCAGGAGGCTGACGAGGCATATCGTTTGGGGCCGCCGCCAGCTGCCCAGAGTTACCTGGACAGTGAGGCGATTCTGTCCATCGCCCGCCAAGCCGGCGCGCAGGCGATTCATCCCGGATATGGGTTTCTTGCCGAAAATGTTCCCTTTGCCCAAGCCGTCATCGAATCGGGGATTGTCTGGATTGGCCCACCTGTTGAGGCGATGCGCCTCATGGGCGACAAAGTCGAGGCGCGGCGCACCGTTGAGCCGCTGGGTGTTCCGCTCGTACCGGGGACGCCAGGGCCGGTAACCAGTCTTGGGGAAGCGATTGCCTTTGCCGCGTCCGTGGGCTACCCGGTGGCTGTCAAGGCGGCCGGCGGTGGCGGAGGTCGGGGTATACGAGTGGTCCGCGAAGAGGCGGAGATGGCGGACGCTCTAGAGGGAGCGTCCCGGGAGGCCCTTGCCTACTTCAAGAACCCGGAAGTCTATCTGGAGCGGTACTATGCCAATCCGCGACACGTGGAAATCCAGGTGCTCGGCGATACTCACGGTAATCTCATTCACCTCGGCGAGCGGGATTGCTCCACCCAACGGCGTCATCAGAAACTGATCGAGGAAAGTCCAGGCCCAGCCGTTGACCGCGCGCTGCGGACGCGCATGGGCGAAGCCGCCCTGCGGGCGGCCCGCAGCGTGAGCTATCACAGCGCGGGCACTGTTGAGTTCTTGCTCAACCGCGAGGGGGAATTCTACTTTCTGGAAATGAACACGCGTATCCAGGTGGAACATCCGGTGACCGAACGCGTGACCGGCGTCGATCTGATCCGCGAGATGATCCTGGTTGCCGCCGGCGAACCTCTGACGGTGCGTGAGAGTTTCCTCGATCTCGACGGTCACGCCATCGAGGTGCGCATCAATGCCGAGGACGTGCGCCAGGGTTTTCGTCCCACGCCGACAACGATCACCAGCTATCGTGAACCGGGCGGACCGGGTGTGCGGCTCGATTCCGGCGTGTATGCCGGATTCACCATTCCCTCGGAGTATGACTCGCTCATGGCCAAACTCACCGTCTGGGCGCCACACCGCGAAGCGGCACGACGTCGGGCGCTGCGCGCCCTCGGCGAGTTTCGCATCGAGGGGCCGTGCAGCACCATATCGCTGGCCAAGGCGATCCTGGAGACGCCGGTTTTCACCGAGGGCGAGATCGGCACTACCTATGTGGAGTCACACCTCGATGCCTTGCTCGCGGCCATTCCTGACGAGGCGCCGGTCGTGCAGGCGGAACAAGACGGGCGCCGGAGGGAAGCCGAACGCACGTTTGACGTTGAGGTGAATCGCAAGCGATTCACCGTACGACTGGCCGAAATCATTGAGGCCGCCGGCCCCGCGACAACCCAGAAAAGACGCACCACCGGCAAGCGCGCAGCCCAGAGCAACGTGTTGGTAAGCCCGATGCACGGCACCGTCATCGCCATTCGCAAAGCGATAGGGGATAGCGTGGCGGAGGGCGAGCCATTGTTCGTCATCGAAGCCATGAAGATGGAGAACGAGGTGGCGGCCCACCGCGGCGGTACCCTGGCTGCTATCGAAGTGGCCATCGGAGAGACAGTGGAGACGGACCAGCAGCTGGCAATCATTGACGATTGATCATTGCCAGGCGCGTTGGTCCCCACGGGTCGAACACAGGTAGGGGCGACCTGCGTTCGCCCGCGGCGCCCGTATTTGCCAGGACCCTTGGCCTGCCTGCCGTAGAAGTGGGGAGCCGCGATGACGGCGCCGGGCGAGCGCAGATCGCCCCTACCGCAGTCGAGTCATGTGCGGGTCGTAGCTCAGGTGCCATGATTCTTGCCGTGTAGAATGGTTGTAGATGCGGCACTGGTGGCGATCAACATACGTGTGTCCGCTACTGCCATCACAGTTCAACAAACGAAGGTTGCTGCGCGGAGCGCCATGATAGAACGCGATATCGCCCCATCGGGCCCCTGTTTCCTTACCCACACGGAAACCCTGGACCATCGGACTAGCGACGCCCTGCAGTTTATCGACATAACGGATGACGTTGTCGATGCGGTGAACCGATCTCAAGTTATCAGTGGAATCGCCACTGCGTTTTCTCGACACACCACGGCGGCGATCAAGATCAATGAGTGCGAACCCGAACTCATCAAAGACATGCAACGATTTCTTGCCGAAATCGCGCCGATGGAGCGCGAGTATTATCACAACAACTTCGATGTGCGCACCGTCAACATGGAAGAGGACGAGTGTCCCAACGCCCACGCTCATTGCCAACACATCGTGCTCAGTAGCAGCGAAACGGTTCCGGTAATCAATGGACGACTTCATCTCGGTAGGTGGCAGCGCGTTTTTCTTATTGAACTGGATCGTGCCAAGGCCCGCCAGGTCACGGTTCAGATCATCGGCGTCTAAACACAACGCCTCATGGCGCCGGGAGCCTATCGGTTCAGAGTGCCCTGGGGCGAAACTGATGCCGCCGGTATTGTTTTCTACCCGAACTACGCCCGCTGGTTTGACCAGGCGACACACGAGTTCTTTCGTGAGTTGGGCTACCCAATGCACGACGTGCACCGGCGCGGCTATGGTTTGCCCGCACGCGAAACCACTGTTCGCTACCGGCGCTCCGCGCGCTACGACGATGAATTGCTGGTGACTACCGTGGTTGAAGAGGTGCGGATTCGCGGATTTCGCTTGGGCCACACAGTTCTGCGCGGAGAGGAACTGCTGGCGGAAGGTCACGAAGTCCGGGTGTGGGTTCGCTTCCAACCGGACGGCGAGCTCGACCCGGAGGCGCTGCCCGATGATCTGCGCGGGTTGTTGACTGCCGAGACAGGGTAAAGGAGCACGCATCATGGCTGAGAGTCTGTCCCCGCCGGCCGAACCATATCTTCTATCACCGCCTGAGTATTTTAACTTCGCCGTGGATGTCGTGGGCTACTGGGCGAACGATCCCACGCGACGGGCGTTGCTCTGGATCGACGAGCGCGGCGCGCGCCAGGAACGCACGTATCGAGAGATCGCGGAACGTTCCAGCCGTCTGGCCGCCGGCTTGCGCGAGCTGGGCGTCAAACGAGGTGGTCGGGTGCTCGTCATCCTGCCGCCCGATCCCGAATGGTGGGAGAGCTTCATGGCGCTGCTCCAGCTGGGCGCCATCGCCGTTCCCGGTACCTCTCAGCTCACGTCGAGGGACATCCAGTATCGCATGCAATTGGCGGAGGCGGACACGATCATTGTCGACGAGACAGGCGCGACCAAGGCCGATGACGCGGAGCTCGGCGACGATATTCGACGCGTGGTTGTTGGCCGGCGCGACGGCTGGACAGGTTACGAAGACCTGATGGGGATGGGCGAGGGTCACTTCCAGCCGGAGCACACGCGCAGTGATGACCCGGCTATTCTCTACTTCACCTCGGGAACCACCGGCTATCCCAAGATGGTGATGCACACGCAGGCGTCGTACCCCGTCGGTCATCTGGTCACCGGCAAGTATTGGCTGAATCTGCAACCGGACGACATTCACTGGAATCTCTCCGACACGGGTTGGGCCAAAGCCGCCTGGAGCAGCCTATTCGGTCCCTGGAACATGGGTTCGACCGCCTTTGTCTATCGTCAGTACGGTAAACCGAATCCGGACCGCATTCTTGCGCAATTCGCCGAGCACCAGATCACCAGCTTCTGTGGCCCGCCCACGATCTATCGCATGTTGGTGCAAGCCGGACTCGCCAACCACCGATATGATTCGCTACGCAGTTGCGTTGCCGCCGGCGAACCGCTCAACCCGGAAGTTATCGAGACCTGGCGGCGCGAAACCGGGCTTACCATCCGCGACGGCTACGGACAGACGGAGACGGTGGCCATCGTGACGAACCTCCCCGATACACCCATTCGACCCGGTTCCATGGGCCTTCCCTCGCCCGGCTTCACCGTCGACGTGATCGGCGACGGTGGCGAGGTTCTACCTGACGGGGCGGAAGGCGACATCGCCGTGCTCACCGAGCCCAATCGGCCCGTTGGCCTCTTTCGCGAGTACTGGAAGGACCCGGAAGCTACTGCTCGCGCCTATCGCGGTAAATGGTATACCACCGGCGATCGCGCGTATCGCGATGGCGATGGCTATCTCTGGTTTGTGGCGCGCGCCGATGACGTGATTATCAGCTCCGCCTACCGCATTGGACCGTTTGAGGTGGAGAGCGCGCTCATCGAGCACCCGGCGGTGGTCGAGTCGGCGGTGGTTGGCAAGCCGGACGCGGAGCGCGGCGAAATCGTCAAGGCCTTTGTGATACTGGCCGGCGGGTACGAAGGGTCGGATGCATTGACCCGCGAACTGCAGGACCACGTGAAGCGCGTCACCGCGCCCTATAAGTATCCGCGCGAGATCGAATACGTGACCGAACTACCCAAGACAGTAAGCGGCAAGATCCGGCGAGTGGAGTTGCGAGAGCGCGAAGCTGGTCAAGCCTCCGGCCAGTAATCGACCGGCTTGACTACGCTCTCTTTGAACGTCTCGATCAGGTCCTGCGTTTGGTCGATGATGTCGGCCACCGGGTCGCCTTCGATGATTGCCTCGGTCTCGGCCTCGAAATGGCGAAACAGTTCAGCTAGCGTGTTGCGGCAGTCGCGCAGCCGGTTGTACGCGTCGAGATACGGCCCACTCAGGCCGGGGGTGTCGTGGATGCTTTCCATTTCGCACCGGCTGCACACCGGCGGGAAACCGCGCCAGCGTTGCTGGCCCAGTGGACCTCCGCAGATATCGCACGTTGACTCCTGTGTCTCGACCACTCGTTCTCCGTCCTTCCCTCTCAGCCATATGATACCTTGGTCCGTCTTTCCTCCAAGGAGTGCTTAGTGATCCGACGTTTTCTTCCTGTCCTCGGCGGCGCGCTGCTCACTTTGAGTGGCTGTGCCGGCGCCTCTACTGCTACGTCCGGTGTGACCACCGGGTTGAACGGCAAATCCATCCCGGCGATCAAATTGCCCCCATACGTCCCCGGCCCGCTCGACGGATATTCGACGCCACGACAACAGGCATTGCGCCGTCCCCTGGGTATCATCCTCGAGAACTATGCTCCCGATTCACGTCCGCAGTCCGGCTTGGGCGCGGCCAGCACCGTCATTGAAACGCTGGCCGAGGGCGGAGTAACCCGATTTCTCGCCCTCTATCTGGAACGCGACGCCGCCAAGGTTGGCCCGGTGCGTAGCACGCGGGTGTACTTCAATGACTGGGCCGCCGGATTCCACGCAATCCTGGGGCACGTGGGCGGCAATGATGACGCGCAGGCCGCGCTCTGGCATCTGCCCAAGGTGTTTAACCTGGACGAGAACCGTTGGGAAGTGAATCTATACAACACGGGGACGCCGCTCTTCTGGCGCAGCGCCAATCGCGTGGCGCCGCACAATCTCTACACGAGCACGTACAAACTGCGCGAGTACGCCACCCAGCATGGCCAGGATTGGACGTACGGCGGCGCCTCGTTCTTGCACAAGAATCCGGCACTGCTTCGCGCCCGTGGCCATGCCGGTTCCCTTTCGCTGACCTTCGAGAACCCGCTTTATCCACAGGTGAACCCGGACTACGATGTGCGCTATGTCTACGACCGAGCGTCGGACACCTATGTGCGCTACATGGGCGGGGCGCCGCACATCGACGCCAATACTGGCAAGACACTTGCTCCGGCAAATGTCGTAGTGATGCAAACCGGCGCCGCGGCCTTTGATCCGCGGGCCGGCATCACCCCGCAGAGTATCACGATACCGGTAATCGGCCGCGGCGTTGCCTGGTACTTCCGCGATGGCGGCGTCCAGCGAGGCGCCTGGCAGCAGGTCAATCAGAACGCTCCACTTCAGTTCTTCGACCGAAAGGGGCACGGGATTGCCCTGAACCCAGGTCAAACCTGGATTGAGGTGGTTCCGGCCAGTTCGCAGGCTACGTGGTCCTTCCACTAGTAGGCACATTGCTCACCGCTGCCCTCCTGGCCGGCATGGGTGGATTCGCCGCGAGACCGGCTATTGATCACGGAGCGGGGAGCGAAGGACATCGCCCCGCCGCCCGCCCGTGCCCCCACGTGCCAAGCACGGGTAGGGGTGACATGCATTCGCCCGAGGCGCCCCGAAATAGCGACGGGCGAGCGCAGATCGCCCCTACGGCGGCTCAGTCGAGGGCGACGAGAACCCCTGGCGGCGTGCAACGGTTAGATGCCCGCGCAGCGACCAGTAATGCCGGCGCGTCACGTCGGCTTTTTGTACCGGTGCTGGTCTACCACCACGTCAAATTGGATCGCCCCGGTGACGACGCTATCGAACTCGGACTCACCATCTCCCCGGCACAGTTTCAGACCGAGGTAACGTACCTGCGGCAGCGTCACTACCATTCGGTCACTGCTGCTCAGCTCGCTGCCGCCCTGCATGGCGGTACTCGCCTACCGGCTCAACCCGTAGTGCTCACCTTCGACGACGGCTATAGCGACGTCTACACCAACGTTTTTGGCCTACTGCGGCGAGAACACCTGCGTGCCACCTTCTTCATTGTTCCCGGCTTTGTGGGACGGCCACGCTACCTTTCCTGGGGGCAGGTGGGCGACATGGCTCGGCACGGCATGGACATCGAATCACATACGATCTCCCACCCGGATCTCACGGTCGTGCCGGCACGTCAGCAATGGGCCGAAATCCACGGCTCACGCCAGATGCTGGAGCAACGACTGCACCGGTCGGTGCGCGTCTTCGCCTATCCGTATGGCGCGTACAACGCCGTGGTACTGCGAGATGTTGCCGCCGCCGGCTATCTGGCGGCGTTTACCACGCACCAAGGATGGTGGCTCTCCAGAGGTTCAGTTCTCCAACTGCCACGGGTCTACGTTGATCGTGATGACTCACTCTCGGTATTCGCCGGACGATTGCGTGCCGATCCCGCGATTCTGGCCCAGGATCCTACATAACCTCATGGCGCCAACACGTCGAACCCGCCGCCGTCAACAGAGAGTACAGGCAAAGCGCCCATCGCGCCAGAGCGTTCCCATTGCCAAGCGCCTCGGCCTGCTTGTCCTGGGAGTTCTCATGATCGCCGCCGGCATCACTCTGGTCGCCGCTGGCGGATCGGGCTCAGCGGAACGTCTGGGCAGGATTGCCGGAATCCTGATTGTGATTGGTATTGTGGTTGTAGTTATTGCGTTGCTGGGCTATCGGTAGTGCTAAGGTCGTTGGACAGATGGACAATTGTGTCGGCCAGCGTTTCCGTGCAGTCGCATCCATCCTGCTGCGGACACTCTCACCCACGAAGGCTGCGACTACATGTTTGTCGTCGCCTCTCCCGTGGATGCGCGTTCGCCTTGGTAGTCCGCATCCCTAGTGGATGCGCGTGTCCTGGGCGACGACATGGGTGGCGATACGCGCACCCATGAAGGGTGCGACTACCAATCAAGCACCAGCCACCACGGGGTGGCCTGAGCGTTCAGAGGCACCCGCGATCGTCTCTCACAAAGGCACGGCTTCGTCGAGTATCCGCTTGCGTAGGCGTCTGAGGCCACGGCTGTCGACTACATCTACGTCACGCTGCAGCGTAGCGGCAAGCCCACGACGGAGATCCTCCACTGGGCCGAAGTAGGCGAGACCCTTGGCATCTGTGTCGATGTCGACCAGAAAATCGATGTCGCTTTCAGCATGAGCGCCATCGCGTGCCACCGACCCGAATACGCGTACATTGTGTGCATCGTGCTTCGCGGCAATTCGCAGAATCTCATCTCGTCGGGTTTGCAGTCGCGCCAAAGTCATGCCATCTCCAGCCGGTTTTGGCGAGTTCAGTGCTGTATCGAGTTCGTTCACGTGTTTCGTTGCTCGCTACCGGTCAGCACCATGATTACGCTCTCACTTCTCCGGCCGCATCCAGACTCTTCATTGTAGAGTCGGGACAATTACGTCCGAGCTTTACAGCCGCTCGATGACCGGCAATCCCAACACTCCGCAGCAATTCACCAACACGTCCCGCACGGTTTGCACCAGAAGTAAGCGGACGAGCCGAAGATCGCGCTCGGCGTTCAACACCCCGCAATCGCGGTAGAACTGGCTGAAAATCGTGGCCAGCTCGAAGGTATACTCCGCGATGAGATTGACGGACAGGGTGCGGGCGGCGGTGGCGATCGTATCTGGATACTGGGATAGGTGGAAGACCAGGCGCCGTTCCTGTTCGTGCTGGAGAAGCGTGAGGTCGGCGTGCACGATGGCATCGTCGGTGATGCCCTGCTCGTGAGCGCGACGCAGGATGGCGAACATCCGCACCAGAGCGTACTGCACGTAGAGGCCGGTGTTGCCGTCGTAGCTCACCACATCGGCAACATCGAACACGATGTCGCGCAACGGGTTGTATTGCACCATGAAGTAGCGCACCGCCCCGATGCCCACGGCTTCGGCGATCGCATCCATGTCGGCATCACTCAAATCCTGGCTGCGCTTCTCGCGCACGCGTTCGTTGGCCACGCGTACCGCTTCCTCGACGACGGTATCGCCGCAGATTGCCGTGCCCTTCCGACCGCTCAACTTTCCGGCGGCCGTGCTGACCAAGCCATAGGCCAGGTGAAAGAGTCGATCGGCGGCGTCGGGAAAGCCTCCGGCGCGCAAGCCCGCCTGGACTGTTTCCTGAGCTTGCGTCTGATCCACGGCGATGATGTTGATTAGGCGGTCGGGATCGGCTCCCCGATGCGGCTCTCCCTGGAGGCTGGTGGAGCGAAGAACCTCTCCGTTCGGTTGCACCGTGTAGTCCACGTAGCGCAGCCGGTCGGGAACCAGAGCGAACTTCCAGATATGGTAGGCGATGTCCTTGGCCACATAGGTGGGCAAGCCGCTGGAGCGAATCAGCACCTCGCGCTTGGGTTCCTCGTCGTCGGTCGTCTCGGTCTGCGTATCGATGGCCAATGTGCCGGCGTAGCGCCCTGCAGTCGGGCGCGTCACTCGGTCGGACCGCTCCAGCAGCGCCATGGCCTCATCGAATAGGTGTGACTGCACGAGATGACTCTCAAAGTTGAGCAGATCGTAGAAGACGCCGAGCCGGTAGGCTGTCTCTAACTGGGCAGCCAACGTTTGCTCGATCACACCGTGGAATTCCCCTGCTTCCAGTCCATGCATCGTGCGCAGCACGTTCCCTTTCAGGGTATCCAGATTCTCCAGGCGTGCCTCGGCGCTGACCAGCTCGAACCCTTGTTTTTCGCTCAGCTGTTCGGCGGGAAGTGCGCGCAGCTCCTCCAGGCGACGCCGCAGCAACGGCTCGGCGGCGAGTTCGGCCGCCACCTTGACGTACGCTCGACCGATATAGTGATCGAATTTTTCCCCGTCGCGCTCCCCCTCGGGAAACGCCTGCAGTCCGAGTACCGCCTGGGCCGCTTGCATACCGGTATCGTCTATATAGTTCTGGACCTCGACTTCATGCCCCACTAGGCGGAGCAGGCGAGCCACCACGTCACCGAGCACCACGTTGCGCACGTGCCCGATGTGCCACTCTTTGTTGGGATTCACCGACGTGTGCTCGACCACGATCCTCTGTGATTCGGTACCAGGCCGGCGACCAAAAACCGGCCCCGCCGCCCGTATTGATGTGATCGCGTACGGCACAAACTCCGCGTAATTCAACCGGAAGTTGATGAACCCGTTGACCGGCTCGACCGCCGCGAGAAAGCGGTAGTTGCTCGGATCGAATGTGGCGGCGATCTCCTCGGCGATCCTCGCCGGGGCCATCTTGCGCTCGCGAGCAAGACCAAACGCCACGTTACTGGCGCGTTCACCGAACTCGCGGCGAGCCGGCGGCAGGAGTTGATTCGGTTGGGGTGGTGCGCCGGAGGCGCGCAGAAAGTCCACGACTTCCCGCTCGAAATCCGACAAAGGGTCGGCGACCATGACACTTCCCATAAGCGGAGATGGCTCAGTATAACTAACCCGATTTTGGCTCTCCCCACTCACTGACAGGTCCGAATGGCTGGTAGAATCCAGCACGAATCTAGAAAGGCGGAGGCCCGCGTGCTCCTCTCCGACAAACGCATCCTGGAACAGCGTGACCAGGGCAACGTAGTGATCGAGCCGTTCGACCAACGGCAGTTAGGCACGAACTCCTACGACTGTCGTCTCGGTGAGTGGTACTTCCAGCCGACGAAGTACCTCGAAGTGGTGGACTTCACCGATGAGGAGCAAGCTCGATCATTTTGGGGAGAGCCTATCGAGGCGGAGCAGACCATAGTGGTCAAGCCGGGAACTACGATTCTGGCCCACACTCAGGAGGTCATCGGCGCGCGCAACGGCTTCACCACCACCATGCATGCCCGCAGCAGTATCGGGCGCTCGGGGCTCTCCGTGTGCAAGTGTGCCGGCGTGGGCGATGTGGGCTACATCTCCCGCTGGACCATGGAAATCAGCAACCACACCACCTGCACGATCGTCCTGCCCGTCGGTCTGCGTATCTGCCAGATCAAGTTCGACGCCGTGGGCGAAACCCTCAAGGAGTACCGCGGCAAGTACGGCCAACAAGATGAGTGGACGCCGTACGACATGCTTCCCCGGCTCTACCGCGATTGGGACCTGGACCACATCAAAGCGGCGGTTCGCCCGGCGGGGATCCAGTGAATATTGTCGACGACGAGCCGGAGGTACTGCATTGCGCGCGCCATCCGCGCCAGGAAACCAATCTGCGCTGCGGCAAGTGTGACAGGCTTATTTGCGCCCGCTGCTCGGTCCAGACGCCGGTTGGCGCCCGCTGCGCGGACTGCGCCCAACTCCGCCGGCTTCCGCAGTTTGATCTAACCGCCGGGTTACTGCTTCGCTCACTCGGTGGGGGGCTAGTGGTGAGCCTGGCCGGCTGGTATCTGCTGTCCTACGTCTACTTCCTGCGATTCTTCCTGGCCGCCTTGGTCGGCGCCGCCGTTGGCGAAGCCATGAGCCGTTTGTCTCGCCGGCGGGTGACGCGAGTACTGGAGGTGGGCGCGGTGGTTGTCTTGCTCATTGGTTTGGTGGTCGTTGCCGCCCTGCAAGGCCAACTGTCGCCCGGTAACCGGATCGGGCAGGTAATCGCGCTGAACTTCGCTCTTCCGCTCATCATTGCCTCCTATCTAGCAATCGTCAAATTGCGCTAGATGAATGAACTCTACCGATCGGCGTTGGTGTAGGGACGTTGCTCCTGTCTGCGTCCCTACGTCAACGTACCCATGGTGCGGAGACAATAACTTCTGAGGAGATACTTCATGGCGCTACGCGCCGTCATCTTTGACTATGGCCATACGCTTGTTGATTTTAGGCTCGCCGAGGACGCGCTGCTTGACGCATATGAACAAATCAGCCAGATGCTGACCGCCCAGGCGTATCAAGAGGTGCCCGAGGCCCCCGTCTTTGTTGCACAAATCACCCGGAAGATTGAATCGCAGGTGCAGGAGTCCTATGGCCGGGGAGAACTTGAAGAGCTGGATATCGTTGTGCTGTTCGAGCAAGCCCTGGGCGCGCTCGGGCTCCAACTTCCGCGCGAGCTGGTGCGTCAGATCGCCGAGCTCGAACATCGGGCTATGGTCTCTGAACTTACAATGGCCGCTGAAAACCTGGCGGTACTGCGGGATCTCAAGGATCTCGGGCTCCGTCTCGGGCTCGTTTCCAATGCGCACTTTCTCCCGCATCTCATGCGCGAAGACATCGAGCGATTGGGGATCGCCCAGTATCTTGATGCATCGATCTTCTCGGCGGAAATCGGGGTGCGCAAACCGCATCCCTCCATCTTCCGCAATGTGCTGGAGGCGATACCCGTCCAGCGCCAAGATGCCGCGTTCGTCGGCGACCGCCTGCGCGACGACATCGCCGGAGCCACCTCCCTGGGGATGCGCGGTATCCTCACCCGTCAGTATCGTCAGGAGGAGCTAGACGAGCGGGTGGCGCGCCCGGATCTCGTGATTGACCGACTGCCCGATCTCATGCCCTGGGTGCGGGAGCAGATGGCGGGATAGCCTAGTTTCGGTCACCAAGTGATCGCCGTGTGGGGAGCTACGGACGCTACCCGGTCAAGCACTGGTAGAGGCGACCTGCGTTCGCCCGCGATGCGAGGCTGCAATGACAGCGACTGGCGAGCGCAGTTCGCCCCTACGACGATTCAGCCGGAGCAACGAACTCCCCGCTGGGCTTGGGTCGTGGTCACCATAATTGAGGTGCCATGGCCGAAAGCACGGCCAGAACCAGGGTCACATGGGTCAACACAACGCCGACCACCACTGCGCCTATCACGATAATCACGAGTGCGATGATGATCGCCGTCCACCGAACTCCGGTCGCCGTGTGACCGGCGCGCTGCTGTACGACGCGGTCCTGCGTGGCGGCATCGAGCTTTCGAGCGCAATGAGTGCAGTATGCCGCTCCTTCCGGATTTTCGGTGCCGCACGCCTGGCACGTGACCATGCAATCTCCTCCACGTCGATGTCAGCCTCTCGCCGCTCTCTAGCTTACCGTGCGGGATACTTGATATCGGATCGTACATTGTCAATCGTCCCCTATGGGATATGTGACCCAGAGGATACCTGCATGGGTTTGCGGGCGCCAGCCGCATAGAATGGGTCGAGCGCATATGCAAACGAGCAATTCAGTGCACCGGCTAGTGACTGGCAAGAGTACCCGTCTTCGGCCCGCCGTCTGGGGCTTCTCTCCAGCCGAAGTGGAACGGCGCTATCGCTGGAGCGCGGACGAGGAGCTCCAATACTGGAGCGGCAGCATTCCGGGCGGGCGTTCGTTGGCCAGCTTTCGAGATTCCCTCGGACACCGTGATTGGCCAGCCGACGGCAAGCGGGTTAGTTACGCCATCCTCTCGCTTGAGGACGAGTTGATCGGCATGATTAGCCTCTACAACATTGATAAGCGTCACGACATTGGGGAGTTGGGTGTCTATCTCGGAGAAAAGCGCTATTGGGGCAGCGGGTATGGCACCGACGCGCTGATTACGTTTTTGCGTCACCTCTTCAACGGGCTTGGTCTGCGCTCCGTGTACCTCCACACCTATGCCTCGAACGAACGCGCCCAGCGGAGCTACGCCCATGCCGGATTCGCCATCACGGACAAACGCCGGCGCTATTCCCCGCGCCTTGGATACCACGAGGAAGTGCGCATGGCGGTGAGCCGGGAAATGTTTGACCGCGTGCAGGGTCTGGATCGCGCTGCCTCGACCGGCTCGTAGTCGATGCGCTCCCTGTGGGCCGATCCCGATGCGCGTCGATATTCTCCGCTGGAGCGTGACCGCGAGATCGACATTGCCATCGTCGGCGGCGGACTCTCCGGAGTCGGAGCGGCTCTTGCGTTATTGGATTCTGGAGCGGAGGTGGCACTCCTCGAGGGACGTGCCGTGGCTAGCGGCGCCAGCGGTCGAAACGCGGGTTTCGTCCTCGCCGGTCCCGCTCAGTCATACGGCGAAACCATTTCTCGGATTGGGCATGATGCGGCTCTGGATGTGTGGCACTTTACAGTCGAGAACAATCGCCGAATCGGGGACCTGGTGCAAGAGCATGATATCGGCTGTGGCTATCTGCGTCATGGGAGTATCTCCCTGGCGGCCGGCGATGCCGAATGGGAGACACTGCGGGCCGAGGTCCAGCGCTTACTGGTGGACGGTATAGCATGTTGTCTGGTGGAGCGCGCCGCGCTACCCCGTCCCTTCGATCAGCTTTATTGCGGCGGCCTCTATTTCGCCGGTAACGCTGAGATCGATCCTGGGCGGTTTTCGCGCGCCATAGCGGCGCTGGTCGACGATCGTATCACTCTGCATGAGGGATCGCCGGTGGAGTCTCTCCGTCACGACGGTATCTGGCGCCTTGAAACGAATCGAGCAACGCTGAGCGCTCGGCAGGTGCTTCTCTGCACTAACGCCTACACGGCCCGTCTCCTGCCCGATGTGCCAATTCTTCCGCGCCGCGGCCAGGTTCTGGCAACCGTGCCGATCGACCGAGCGCTCGTGCCGTTTCCGATGTACGCGAATAACGGCTACCAGTATTGGCGGCAGACGGAGGACGGGCGCCTGATTGTCGGCGGCTGGCGAAATCTCGACCCAGAATCCGAAGTTGGCGAGCAGGAAAGCCTGCACGGGGACATCCAGGCGACATTGCTGGCTTTCGCCTCGACGATCATGGGAATTGAAGCTGGGGTCGAATATCGCTGGGCGGGGATTATGGGCTTCACCCAGGATATGACGCCCCTGGTCGGCGCCGTGCCCGACTGCCCGGGCCTCTTTCTCGCGGCAGGATATTCCGATCATGGAGTGGCAATGGCAGTTTCCTGCGGAGCCCATATCGCCGGACTGGCCGCCGGAGCACACCCAATCGTGCCGCCCTGCTTCGATCCGGCGCGCTTCGGGCCGCCTGCTTTCACACTACCCGCCTAACACTTCTTCCTCCCAGGGTAGCGCGAATGTCTGAGGTGCGGAGGACGACAAGGCTCCTACCCCGGTGCAATTTCTGTACCCCCCCCGGTTCAGTTTTTGTACCCCCCCAGTTCACTTTCTGTACCCCCCCCGGTACACTTTTTGGACCCACAATATAAAGACGAAGAAAAACAGACGAAGAAATACAGAGTACAAAAAACAGGAAATGGGCCCTTCGAAATTTCGAAAGGCATACCCGCAGGTTGTAAATTGTCAGGTACGGACCACGTCTTCCGCGAGACAATGGTCCCGCTGCAAGTAGGACCAGGGTCACTCCGCAGCTTGGCCGCCATGGTCTATACCTTACTTGTGGCAAGTTCATTTTCCTCGCTCCGCATCATGAAGAGACAGGCCGCCCAATGGACGGCCTGTCTCCTCTCGAGTCTCGTGTCGCGGCCGCGACTACTTCATCTGTGGCAAGACAACCACCGCGTTGGTGTTGTCGTCGACGTAGATCAAGGACGTGGCGCCCTGGACCGATGCGATCTTGATGCCGAAGAGCGCTCCGGCCATACCGATGGCGATTACCGCCGGATCCAGGCGATGGCCAAAGCCGGAACCGACCTGCGTCACGCTTACGATCTTGAGAGGCTGCGCACCATTGGAGAGCTGCAGATTGATCCGGGCCACGGTACCGCTCAGCACGTTGCTTACGTAGAGGATCGGAGCCGGCGGGTTGGACTGATCGGCCGTACTATCCCACGGACCCTGGAGCAGCGCGGAGTCAGCGAGATAGGTGATGACGTTCCCGGACTTGTCCAGGAAGAAGAGGAAGGAACTGGACCTTTCACCTGACAGTGTGATCCCCGGTTGCATCCGATCATTGTCAGTGCTATGTCAGTGTGCTGTGAGTGGTGGGCGAGGTCCTGTGCTCCCATACTGATCCTCGTACCCGGACGCTGAGCCGGAAAAGCATCGAGGAAGGTTGAATAATCATGAGCTTCATGCACCGCCATAGCAGCCCTGACACCCGCCACATACGTCTCCCCAGTGCTCTCCTCCGGCTCGCCGCGATGCCCGCACTTGTGCTGGCCTGGGGGATAGGCACGGGAGTAACCCACGCCTCCGGAAGCGCCCCTACAAAGCCCTCCGCGCCGGCAATCAATCGTGCGCAGGCGGCGCCGAATCTCAAACCCGCGGCCAACGCCGCTCCGTTGAGCACCACGCCCAGCAGTACGAACACCTTTGCCGTCACGAACACCGGCGATGCTCCCTGCGCGCAAGACGGCTCCGGGGGTGTCTCCCGACGCTGTGCCATTACCCTGGCCAACAACTCCCCGGCCACGTATGCCAAGGTAATTAGTTTCGCCATTCCGTCGAGCGACCCTGGCTGCGCGCTCCAGTCCATCAACTCGACCGGTGCTGAGGTGTGCACCATCGCGCCCGCCGGCGATCTGCCGCCGATCAACAGTAGCTTCGTCACGGTGAACGGTTACGCGCAGCCAGGCGCTCACGCCAATACATCCGCGACCGCTGAGAACGCGACCCTCACCATTCAGGTCGACGGCAGTAGCTATCTCAACGACGCTTCGGGAAGTGGCCTCCAAATGTTGGGCAACGGCGATCTGGTCGAAGGGCTCTCCCTGATTAACTTTCATGACTTCAGTGGAACCGGCGTCGGGATCGCGATGAGTGGTAATGGCGACAAGGCGACCGGCGACTTCTTGGGAGTGGCTTCCAGAGGCATCGCCGCCGGTAATGATCATGGCATCTCTGTCGGTCCCTTTGGCGCGACCGCCGCCGATGTGATCGGTGGCACGATCGCCGCTACTCGGAACGTGATCAGCGCCAACTCCTTTGACGGCGCCTATGTAGCTTCCAACGGAAATACCATCGAGGGCAATCTGCTGGGTACCTCTCCCAGTGGGACAGTGGCCATGGGCAACGGTGGTCCGAATGTTGGGCTGAGCGCGGCGAGTGGCAACACCATTGGTGGTACTACGACGGGCGCCCGCAACGTGATCAGCGGCGACGCCGGTGCGGGCGTGTCGCTGTATCTGAGTACCGGCAATACGATCGAGGGCAACTACATTGGAACCGATGTCACGGGCGCCAAAGCGCTCGGCAACAATTTGGGTGTTTACGCCAACCAGTCCTCGGGTAACACCATCGGCGGAAGCTCAAGTAGTGCCCGCAACGTCATCAGTGGCAACAGCAGCGGTGTCTATGATCTCTCCGGTGGCAACTCGATCGCCAACAACTACATAGGAATGAGCGCCAGCAAAAGGTCGTTGCCCAACACGGCCGACGGCGTCGATCTCGCCACGAACGGCGCGACCGCCAGCGGCAATCTCATCGCCGACAGTGCGGGCGCCGGCGTGGCAGTGTTCAGCGGCGATGCCGGCAACGTGATTAGCCGGAACTCGATGTACGGGAACGGCAATCTGGGGATCAACTTCCAGGGCGAAGCACCCGCGACCTGCGCCACCGGTGTCAGCAGCGACCAAGCCAACGACTACTTCGACTGTCCCGTCTTGAGCTCGGTTACCGCTACCACCATCAGCGGGACCGCGCCCGCCGGCAGCACCGTGGAAGTGTTCCTGGCCCAGGCGGACGCTAACGACCAGGGACATGGTGAGGGACAGGCCAATCTGGGCAGCACAACAGCTACCAGCAGC
>JBPCKK010000019.1:0-8539 GCA_051004335.1 Chloroflexota bacterium | reverse complement strand
TGCCCGCGCCTGCGCGATCGCCTGGCGCGGCCGCAGGTCTGCAGGGCGCGCCGCCTCGAACAGGGGCAGGACGTGGTCCGCACACGTTGCGGCCCACAGGGTGGGCAGCTGATGGTCGGAGTCTGTGAGCGTCCCCCCGCGGCGGATGGTGATGAAGCGAGGGTCGCGGTCTTTCGGGAGGATCACGGCTGTACCCTTCTGCTTGCATCTGCCCAACGGCCAGGGTTCAGCCGCCGGCTGGGAGTACAGGTTCGATAGGTCGGTACTGCCGTCAGCATACCGCAACCTGTCAAATTGCAATGATCCAGCCGGTCGGCTGTAACCCAGTGTTGGGCTTGTTTGTGCAAAATATGTCTTTTATGTCTTTGTGTTGGTTTTGGCATTGTTTCCCGGAGACTGACTCAGATGAAGATCCGACACAATCCTAACACCGGCGCGTCCTGGCGGATTCGGCCCCAAGAGAGAGTCGACGAGCAGCTGCGGATGGACGGCATGGAGGAAGGCGCTGTCCACAGGCCCGCCGAGCACCAGCGTGTCCGCCCGTAACGGCACACCGCGGAACACGGCCTCATGCTGCTCTCGAACGCTGGCACGGCCGGCCAGCAATATCATATGCCCCGCAAACCTCACGCGAAGTAGGCTGATACCATCGCGGGCATTGGAACGCAAAGCGTCGGGACCCACGGCGGTCAGGTTGAATGGCCCGTCCGTCAGCCTAGCGCCGGTACGGAGCGCGTAAACCGGAGTGTGCGCGTGACGCAGCAGAGCCCGCCAGTGGGCATAGGTGCGATCGGGATACTCGCTGCCCACGTCGAGCACGGCGCCGATGCTGTATCGCGGCAGGAGACCGAGCAACCCCTGCACATTGGCCGCCGACGGGTCGGTTACCACTACCGCATCGACGCTGCGCTGATCGAGGGGGAGAAGGCCGCCCACCATCGAACGGAGGGCAAACGGGTCGGATCCACCATCCACCAAGATTAGATGCCTTCCGGACTGCAATACCACATGCCCGCTCTTGTCGACGTCCACCCGAAACGTGGCTCCGTGCTGCATCGACAACAGGGAGATCGAGAGGGCGGATGCCGCGGTCACCAAACCAAAGGCGAATTCACGACCCTGATGTGGAGCGCCACCAGCCGGAGCCCACTGCGCGCGGCGCAGGACACGGGCGGCAATCACTGTGAGTGCAATGAAATAGAGAGTGGAAAGCGAAGCGGCGAACCCCGCTAGGCGCCAGGAGGGTACCCAGGCGGCCAAGGCAGTCGAGAAGGCGATGGTCAGATAGAGGAGGGCGTGCGCCAGCGCGGCAAGCGGCGCCACCAGCCAGGATACGGTAGCCAGACCGCCGACCAAGAAGCCGAGGACAATGAGGAGAGGAACCAACGGCAGCACGAGCATATTGGCCAGCGGGCCGCTGAGCGACAGCACGTGAAATCCGTAGATGACCAGCGGGAGGGTTCCGATTTGCGCGGCAATCGTCACCGCCAGCACGTCACGCCAGGGAGACGGCACCCATCGAAATAGCCGAGTAAGGGGAAAGGTGAACGCGACAATTGCAGCAGTTCCAGTCACTGACAGGAGAAAACCGAGATCGCCCAATAATTCAGGCGTGACTCCGACCATGAGCGCCACGACCACCGAAAGTGAGACGAGACTCACAGTTCCCCGTCCCAGCGCGCCAGCCATGAAAATCATGGTCCACATCAGCGCGGAACGTTCACCGGACGGCGTGAATCCGGTGAGCGCTACGTACGTCCAGAGCACCGGCAATGTGGCGACGAGAGACAACAATCGACGCCCTAACGGACGCAGCAGACTATTGATGGTCCCGGCAACGAGCGCCACCTTGATCCCGGAGATGGCGACCAGATGGATCAGGCCAGTGGAAACAAGTATCGCCGCGAGAGCTCCCAGACTGGCGCTGTGCGAGCCGAGCGTGATGGCCAACAGGAGCGCGGCCTCCGGTTCCGGAAGCCACCGTTCGATGCCGTCGGTCAGCGCGGCACGCAGCTCCGATACCCGCGTTTCCAGCCCCTTACTTGTGGGACCTTGATCGGCGATACGCGGATAGAGCATGAATGGGGTCTGCAGAGGTGGGAGAAATAACCGAGTCCGTGAGCGCCGGCCAAGATATCCGGTGAACATCACTTTCTCGCCTGGAGCCAGATCGACGGAGGCCGGTGTGTACACGGTCAGGGCGCCACTTGCCAGGTGAGAAAATGCCCCGATCTGTACGTTTTCCACGGCGATCTGGTAAGCGACATGCCGAGCGCGCACATCCGGTTCTCCCCCAACTACGCCGACGACTTGCACCTTGTGTCCGGCATAGAACGCGATGGTGCTCGAAGAAGCTGACTGGACCTGTGGTGAGCGCATGAGGCCGAGGCAGGCGCCGCCCAGCAATAGTGCGTGTAACCCGCTCGGCCGTCGTCGCAGGACGAGAGCACAGAGGACAAGCAGTATGGCCGCGGTCGCCGAATAGGTGACAGGGACACCGACGTATGTGCCTCCCAGAACGCCCAGCACAAAGACAGCCGCTAACCGGGCCAACGTCATCGCGTGGTGTCCATCTTCCTTTGTGTTTGGATGGTGCTTGAGTTCTCTCCGCTTATGTCTGGTCGTTCAGCGTGAGCACCAGCGATGGAGTCGGAATCTGGTGATCCGCCCGCGTGGGGATGACAGCGGTGCCAACTGCGAAGAATTCAATCACGTGTGATCCCCAGCCGTGGCTCCGTTCCTGAATTTGCACCCCTACTATGCCTTCCGACTGGGCGCTCTCCGCCTCGGCTTGCATGCGCTCCATCGCCAGCTCGCGCGCGTCGTACAACCCCTGGGTAAAGTTCACCATCTCCTGATTCTGTCCGGCCTGGCGCAACATGCCGCCCAGGCCCTGATGCGCTACGTGATAGACACAGTTCCCCATGACCAGCCCCACCGGCCGATAGCCGGCGTTAAGTAAGGTCCAGAAATCCTGCCCGGAGAGATCACTGGTGAATGGGCGGCCGGACGGCGCACGATGTAATTCGCCCTCACGATGTTTCACCGCCGTACCGATGGCTATGAACTCGGCAAGGTTCTCTCCCCACTCGTAGCGCGTCACCTCAAGGCGCACACCGACCACACCATCGGCGCCTAGCTGATCGGCCTCCTCTTCCATGCGCGTCATCGCCAATTCACGCGCGTGGTAGGTCGCCTGGGTCAGGACGCCCATCTCCTGATTCTTGCTCCAATTTGAGCGTTGATAGCCGATATGATAAATCGAACTGCCTACTACCAGACCCAACGGATCGAAGCCCGCCTGTTTCACCAGGAGGAACTCGTTTACCGAGAGATCGCTGGTGAAGAAGTTCCGCTCGCCGCGCATGCGCTGCAGGCGTTCCTTGCCGTGCGTGGTAAGGCCGGTAGTCGACGTTGGATCGTAGCTCATCGTGTCCTCCGCATAGTGATGTGAAATCTCGGCCGTAACTATCTATTCAGTTTGAGTACCGGCTGGACCAAAGGGCGCCGCGAAACATCGCGTTCGATCACCGCTGTACCGATAACGTGAAAGGTGAAGATCATGTCGGTACGGCTGGAGTTGTTGCCCTGATTCACCTCGTACTCCTCTTGTTCCTGCTCAATCACAACACCCACTATTCCTGAGGCCCCGTGCTCTCTCGCCTCACTGGAGACCCGTGCCATGGCGATGGCGCGGGCCGTGTACAGGCCTTGGGTGAAATCGGTCAACTCCTGGTTGTACCAGCCCCCCATACCGCCCATGGCCCACTGCGTACCCCATGTTGGGACAACGTGGTACACCGTGGTGCCGGCAGCAACCCCAACCGGCCAGTAGCCTGCTTGCAGCAAAGCCCAGAAGTCCTGACCGGAGAGATTGGTCAACCCCGGCGTGGCGCCCGGGGCAACTCCCGTCACATGGACCGCGGTGCCGATAGCGTGGAACTCGATCATTTTGCCCTCACCGAGTCGACCGGAGAGTATGTGCACGCCGATAACCGCATTCGCCCCTGCCAGTTCAGCTTCCTGCGTCATCCGCCCCAATGCCAGTTGGCGCGCATGGTTATATGCCTGGCTGATCGTTTGCAGTTCGCCCGAGCCGCCCCAAGACTGCATGTACTGCCAGCCGATATGGTAGACCGAGCTACCCATGACCTGCGATATCGGCTGTACACCTGCCTGTCGAGCAAGGGCAAACTCGGCAACTGTCAGGTCCGAGGTGAAAAACGGACGCTTCTGTTCCCGCGCCTCCTCCAAGCGACGGCGGGCGGCCACTGGTATGCCACCAGCCTGCAATGCGGAGATGCTCGCTTGCTGCTCAGCCATCATCTCCGCTTCGTGCTGCTTCTCGTCCTCTGAATGGCGATGGAACAAGGGCACGGTCTTCCCTCCTATGGATTAAGCAAGCGTTCCAGTGCTCGGCGCGCACTGTCACTGCGTTGCGCTTCGGCATTGAGCGTCTGGCTCAATTCATCGATCCAGGCGTCAAGCGGCAATTCCTCCGTCTTGAGCACAATGCCGCGCACCGCGCGAGCATGAGTAGTCTCCACCTGGCTGTTCCGCATCTGGAGGTCGAATCGTTCATCACCGAGGGAGACCTTGATGCCACGAACTTGCTTGGGACGGCCAAACCTGCCCCCCGATCGTTCAACGACAGTACTTCCCGGCAGCGCGCCTTCAAGTTTGGCGGCGAGAACGTCGACAAAGGTGACGAGGTCGCCGCTGTCCGCGCGCAGGCCGGCGGCCATGATTTCAAAGTCGTTGTCGGCGGCTTCCACACGAACCTCCATAAAGGGGCAAGCTAGAACCGCTCTATAGTACCGCCTTTTATCCCATAAAACGGCGGTGCCCGCCGATAAAGAGAGGAGACAGCTCTTCATCGGCGGGCGGGACGGAAAGGAAAGGCGGTCGCTGTAGCAGCTCGAGAGCCGGGTCGTTGGGAGGAGTCCCGGCCACCGCGCCGTTCAGCTACCGTCACTATAAAGGGTTTCAAGCAGAGGTCAACCAAGCTCAATCGATCGCCGACGACCATGAAGCACCTTATGTCGATTGTCAACTCGCTTGAAAGTGGGCGAAATTCGACGATAGACGCACAGCGAGAGGGACGTGAACTTGACGTTATACCGACAGTATCCCCAACCATCGATGTTCGTCCACCAAGTTATGCACTGGTTTGTCCGCCCCGCATGGTTGCCATTTCGGCAGCCGAACACAGCGGGCACATGGTCAGCGCGTGATCTCTCAGTCGCAAATGGCGGCACTTCGGCTTGCGTTCGCTCTGGCCAGCGTGAGCGCATTCTCCAGTGGCATGGTTCGTCCTTCCTCCCGCGCCCGGTTCCACTGGGCTTCTGCGATTTGAGCACGACCTGCGTCCTCCGTCACGTGCACGTTCGCTTGCTCCGTTGGCTCGCGGGCTTCTCCCGATGCGGACCGCGCTGTATCCGCGGCCCCCAGTAAGCACCGCCACGGGACGGGCCGCCTGCACGGTCACCTACACCAGCACCGGGAGCCATAGCATCGTGGTGACCCACAGCGGAGATACCACCTTCAGCGGCAGCACATCATCGCCCCTCACCCAGACGGTCAACCCGCCGCCGGTTGATCTCACCACTACCCTGACGGTGGCGCCCAACCCAGTGGCGCCCGGTGGCATGGTTCATATCCATGCCGCAGTGAGCAATACCGGCAAGGTAACCGAGCAAGTCACCCTGAGCGTCACCATCACCTCGCCCACCGGTAGCGTCTACCGGAGCCAGCCCAGCACGGTCACCATCGGCCCCGGCAAGACCATCTCTCGGGATTTAACCTTCCGCGTGCCATGGCAGGCGCCGCCCGGCACCTAATAGCGGGACGTTGACCACGAAGGATGCCACGGGAAGTAGCAGCGCAACAGCCAACGAAACTGGGAGCTAAGCAGCAATCCAACTCAGTCGTCGGGATGACCTATCTCGACGGCTCGCGTCTTCGCAACTGTAGTCTATTCATCCGTTCGGCGGTTGCTAGGTGGCGCTGTCGCCTCACGATTGCGGGTGCGCCGTTCGAAGGCATACATATAGCCCTTCCCTCGCACGGTCCGAATGAATCGAGGGTTATCAGAGTCCTGTTCGAGCTTCTGCCGTAGCCGGTGGATATGTACTTTCAGCAAGTCTTGCGCTTCGGACTCCGGAATGCGAATTCCCATGACGTGCTGCATGATTTCGCCGCTAGGAAGCACGGTTCCCGGTCGTTCGGCCAGCACGCGCAGCACATCAAATTCCGTGCGAGTTAGACCGACCTCTCGTTCGTTGACTGTCACCTGCCTCCGCTGCAGGTCGACGCAAAGATAGCCCAACTCAATAATGCTTGGCGCCGAACGGTCCATGCCAAAGCGGCGGAGCGCCGCCCGAAGTTGGGCAGCCAGCAAGTCGGGGTGAAACGATGTCACCACGTAGTCAGCACCCGCATCGAGCAGATTGACCGCATCATTCACCGGCGCTTGCGGTCGCACCACCACCAGAAAGCTTCGACCCACCCGTTGGCACTCTCCGACCAAACGGACGAGCGCGCTAAGCTCAGCGGGGGCGCCCAAGATAGCCGCGTCCGGCTGGGAGTGCCGCACTGAGTCCAGCAGGTCTTCCTCCGCCTCCACGGAATAGACCTGAAAGCCGCGCGTGCGCAGCAGTACGTCGAGTTCCGGTCCATCACGGAGAGCGCGGCCATACACGACCAGGCGTTTCTGCAGGGCCACCGTTGGTCACTCACCTCCGTCCGATGCAGAATCGTAGCACACTGATGATTTCGGCAACGAGGTACGGGATGGAGCCATCAAGTACAGTTCGCTAATAGATCCGTTTCCCGAGAGCGGATAGCGAGAACTCCACCGCCAGCCGAGCGGTCTCGTTATGTGTGTCGAGAACCGGGTTCACCTCCACCACGTCCATCGATACGACGCGACCAGACGCGGCAATCAACTCGAGAGCCAGATGCGTCTCGCGGTAGCTCAAGCCGCCCAACACCGGTGTGCCTACACCCGGCGCCTGCAACGGATCGACCACATCGAGATCCAGGCTTATGTGCAGACCGTCCAGGTTACTATCCATGCGGTCGAGCACCAGCTCGATGACCGCCGGCAGCCCCATCCGGTCGATATCGTGCATCGTGTAGACTTGCACGCCCGAGGAGCGGAGAAGGCGGCGCTCGCCGTCGTCCAGCTCTCGTGTACCCACCATGGCAACATTCTGTGGTTCCACTTTCGGTTGCCGGCCGTCGAGGCCGACGAGGCGTTCATCCCCTTTCCCGGTAAGCGCAGCCAGGACCATCCCGTGGATGTTGCCGGACGGACTGGAGCTTGGGACATTGAAATCACCGTGCGCGTCAATCCAGATGATACCGACCGAGCGATGACGAGTGATCCCAGCTACGGAGCCGAGAGAGATGCTGTGATCACCGCCGAGAACCACGGGAAGATACCCGGCTTCCATGGTTTCGCTGACGACATTGGCCAGTTGCTCGCAGGTGGCGACGATGGGCGCCAGGTACTTGAGGTTTGGCGATCCCGTGTCTTCGCTCTCGGCAACGGGAGCGGGGATATTTCCGAAGTCGCGGACATCGTGGCCGGATTCACGCAACTTGGCTTCAAGGCCGGCATAGCGGATAGCACTCGCTCCCATGTCGACTCCTCGTCGATCCTGACCTAGGTCAACCGGAGCACCAATAATTCCCACTTTCATCGATCCCTCCCAGGGGTAACCGTACGCGCTCACAGGCTACCAATTGGCAATGAAAAAGCCGATTTACCTATTTACAATTCTGGTCATTCAGTGATACACTCAGTCGTGTTGGTGAATACGGCAGAGTGGGCATTTTGCGCCCACAGTCGCTTCACGCCTTAATCCAAAAGGTCGCGGTGGTAGACGCCCCATGGCCTATCTCGCTCTTGTCTTTTCGAAAGGAGGTGCGATGTACGCACCCACAGATGAGATGTCCCCGCAGGACGATGTTTTACGCGGGCGTCTAGCAATGGAAACGGAAGAGCCGGCTCCAGAGCATCATGATCCGCTATCCCAGTTAGAGAATGAGCAGGCACAGGACGCGGTTCGGTTGTATTTGCGCGAGATTGGACGTGTGCCGCTGCTGAAAAAGGCTGACGAGGTTCGTTTGGCCAAGGCTATCGAGTTGCAGCGTCTTATCAAGAACGCGCTGGCCTCGGATGAGGAGCGTGAGCGCATCGAGTCCGACCCGGAAGCAGCATTCGAGGGCCTCGACTTGTCCGACGAGCAGATCGCCGCCATTCTGACTTGGGAAACATTCAACGTGTATCGCTACGACGCCGCGGGGAACTCGGCGCGTCGCGATATGATCGAAGCGAATCTGCGCCTGGTAGTCAGCGTGGCCAAGAAGTATCTAGGCCACGGCATGAGCTTGCTCGACCTCATTCAGGAGGGCAACACCGGACTCATGCGTGCTGTGGAGAAGTTTGATTGGCGCCGGGGATTCAAGTTCTCCACCTATGCTACTTGGTGGATTCGCCAGGCGGTGACGCGGGCGATCGCCGATCAGGCGC
>JBPCKK010000018.1:0-3707 GCA_051004335.1 Chloroflexota bacterium | reverse complement strand
TGCGATCGTAGAAGGACAACGGCAGGCGCTGCAGATGGCCGAACAATTCGTTCCGCAGATCGAACATGACCCGCTGTCCTACATATTGCATGTACCAATTCTGTCCGTACCGAGCGGCGAATCCGAGGGTAAGCGCGCCTAAATAGAGCAGCAGAATCCCGATGAGCCCGCCGGGATGGTGTGGGGTCATGTAGCGGTCGACGGCGATCTTGGTGAGATACGGCCCGGCTAGATCGAGCACACCGGTAGCGAACAGAAACACCAGCGCGAGGAGAATCTTCGAGCGATACGGTCGGAGGTAGGGCAGCAGGCGCCTGACAAGTCGTCCGTCGTACGCCTTGCCTAGTATTTCGTCTTCGTCGTGATCGGCGTGTGCCGTCATCGCTCCACCCATCCCACGCCCGAGTTACTCAACTTCCAGCTCCTGCTGCAGCAACTCACGTCGGTACATGCGCGCGTAGAGTCCGTCGTTGAGCAGCAGCTCGCGGTGCGTCCCGTGCTCAGCCACGCCACCGTCGCCGAGGACTATGATGACATCCGCGTCCTTGATCGCGGAGATCCGCATCGAGGTAATGACCGTGGTCCGGTCGCGCATAACATCCTTGAGTCTCGTTAGAATCTCCGCTTGCGTATGGGTGTCGATACTCGACAGAGAGTCGTCGAGAATCAGGATAGTGGGGTCGCGCATGACCGCGCGAGCTAAAGCGGTGCGTTGCTTCTGGCCGCCAGAGAGGCTAACGCCCCGCTCTCCGACTATGGTATCGAGTCCATGGGGGAACTGCTCGAGGTCCTGGCTGAGGCGTGAAACCTCAAGCGCGGCCAGCACCTCGCTATCCGGCGCCTCGTCGATACCGAACATGGTGTTGGAGCGCAGGCTGGCGGAGAAGAGGAACGTCTCCTGAGGGACGTAGCCTACATTGCGGCGAAGCACGTCCAGCGGGATTCGCCGAACATCGACTCCATCAACGAGCACCTCACCCTCATCGGCTTCCATAACGCGGGGAATGAGGCTCATCAGCGTGCTCTTGCCCACGCCGGTCACCCCCACGATGGCGGCGGTTTTGCCTGCGGGCACGGTGAACGAGATGTCGTGCAATACCTGCTGGTCATCGTAGCGCACGCCGACATTGCGAAACTCAATGGCGCCGTCGATGTGGCGAATTGGCAGCGTGCGGCCGCTGTCCCGAATGTCCGGATTCCGATTCATCACTTCCATAACGCGTGCCATCGATGCCGCGCCCTGTTGGTACATATTGATGACCCAACCAAGGGAGATCATCGGCCACGTGAGGAGCCCCAGGTAGAGATTGAACTCGACCCAGGTACCGAGGGTGATTTCGCCGGACGCCACTTCCGTGCCGCCGACGTAGAGGACCAGCGCCAGGGCAATTCCGACCACGAAAAACATGAGCGGCCACATGATGCCCGAGAGGCGAACATAACTCAAGTTGTAGCGAACAAAGTCTTGATTGGTCCGGGCAAACGCCTCGATTTCTCGATCCTCCTGGACAAATGCCTTGACCACTCGTATCCCCGAAAAATTCTCCTGTGCGTGGGTCGATACCCGCCCGAACTGATCCTGCACTAGACGGAAGCGGCGCTGCATGGTTCGCCCGACCACCACCATGGTTATGGAGACAAACGGCAGGACGGCGAAGGCGACGAGCGCCAGTTTCCAGTCGGTGAAAACCATGACTACGGCCACCACCACGAGCATCATCCCCGTACTGATCAGGGAGATCATCCCCATGCCGACAAACTGCCGTACCTGGTTCAGATCGTTGGTTAGCCGGGCCATCAGGTCGCCAGTATAGTTCTCCTGATAAAAGCGCTGATCGAGCGCCTGGAGGTGCCGAAATGCGTCATTACGGAGATCATATTCGACATAGCGCGAGACCCGATTGATCGTGCTGCGCTGGACAAACGCCAGGAGCGACTGCCCGACGGCAGCGGCGAGAAAAAGGCCAACCAGGAAGGTGAGATGCCCGAGCGAGGGATGCTTGGCGCGGAGGGTGTCGATGCCCAGGCCGAATAGATGTGGCTGTAGCACCGAAAGTCCGGTACCACCGGCAACCGCCAGGAAGCCGATGATGATGCGCAGCCTGTGCCGGCGCAGATAGGGGAAGACGTGTCGTAAGTTGCGCATTAGCCCTTCTTCAGAAAAACACCATAGGTGTCAAAGTCAAAGTCGATGATAGGAACTCGACCGCGACGCAGCGCTTCCACCAGTTGTGGTTTCCGTCCGTTGCCGGCCATGAGCAGAACGCAGCCACCTCCGCCCGCGCCACAGGCTTTGCCGGCTTCAGCTCCGTTGGCGCGTGCACGTTGCAAGATCGCTTCGATGCCCGGCGAGGAGATGCTTGGAGCCAACACCTTCTGGTGTGTCCAGTTCTCGTCAAGGAGCGATCCAAATACGTCAAGGTCACCTCGCACCAGTGCTGTCTTCATGTCGCTCGCCACCCGTTTCAACTGTCCAAGCGCGCCGGCCACCCGGGGGTCACCGCGCGTGTAGCGCTCCCAGACGGTTGCATGGACATCGGACGAGAGCCGGCGTTCGCCGGAGTAGGCAAGCACAAGGCGCTCACGCAGGTCATTCAATATGGTAGGGGGCAGCGAGAGCGTCTCGATGTTCACATCACGGCCAAACGAGAGGAAGTTGATGCCGCCCAGTGCCGACGCGTACTCGTCTTGCTTGCCTCCAAGTATACCGAGCAAGCCGCCCACGCCCCAAGCAATCTCGGCGATGTCCCGACGGCTGGCCGTATTAAGCATGGCGGTTCGGACCAAGGCCGCCCAGACAACTGTCTGCGCCGCCGAACCACCCAGGCCGGCGCCAACCGGAGCGTCCAGCGAGTACGACACGTAGCTACGATCGCTGCGCAGACCTCGCAACAATCCAATTCCCTCGGGGCGCGAGATGGAACCGCGGGCGTAACAGGTTATTGCCGCATTGAGCACGGCGCCGCCTTCACGTTCGGCATAGATGGGAACGTCGGTCCACCCGCCGCCGAAGTCGATGCGCAGCGGCGCCCGAGCTACATAGCGCATCCCAGCTAGGCCGTGGCGCTATCGAGAATGAGTGTCACTGGTCCATCATTCTCCAGCCGGACAAGCATATGTGCACCGAACCGACCGCACGCCACCTCGTAGCCATGTGACCGCAGTCGAGTGGTGAAGTGCTCGTAGAGACGCTCAGCGACGACCTGCGCTGCTGCTTGTACGAAGCTAGGGCGCCGCCCCTTACTCATGTCGCCGTAAAGCGTAAATTGCGAAATTACTAGCATGGCGCCCTTCACATCGGCAGTCGACAGATTCATCTTGCCGTCGCCGTCTTCGAAGATACGCATGAATGCTACCTTGTCGGCTAGACGGTCAATGGCCGGCTCGTCGTCCCCATCGGCGACCCCGACGAGTAGCATGAGTCCAATGCCGATACTACCCACGATCTCGTCGCGAACCGTGACTGACGCCGATCGCACGCGTTGTGCTACAACTCTGACCATGCATCCATTATCGCTGTCCTGTAGCCTTAATCACTTGTAGTGCAGGGGAAGGGTAGGGCTAACGAGTGAGTAGGTCAGCGGCCGTTACTGTTCGGTCTTCGAGGCACTCCCTCGTCCATGACGATGTCCGACCTGTACGGGCCGAGCGCCCCTGCCGGCCCGCCGCCGCAGCGGCCTTGGCTGGCTTTCGAGGCGCTTCCCCGT
>JBPCKK010000017.1:0-4150 GCA_051004335.1 Chloroflexota bacterium | reverse complement strand
CACCACCACGCCGCGGGATCGCATCTCGGTGATCATCGGCGCCGGCCACGTCCCGACTCTGAGCCAGCTCATCCGTGACTCCGGCACATATCTCGTGGAGGCGGTCGGTGCCTATCTCTGCTAGCTTTTCCGTCAACTTACCTCGACTTTATTCAGCCGCGATCGATCTTGGGACCCTGGCCCGTACCGCAACGATTGGAAGTCAGCGCCAGCGACCCGGGCCGCCTGCGAGCGGAGGGCGGCAGGCTCAGAGGGCACCCCGGGCGGCCCCTACCGGATTCATGTCAGTGGTTGCCGCTCGTAAGCACGGATACTCGCACCACCTCGCGACCCTCCCACGATCCTGCCCGTATGAAGTCCACGGTCTTACCGAGTGAGGACAGGTAGTCGTCGATGTCGAGCGTCTGCCGGCTATCGCTTCGACCGCGATACTCACAAACCAGCAGCCGTCCTCCCGGTGCGAGGTAGTGGTCGAGCAGGTGATCGACGTACGGGCTATGAAGGGCATCGGGCACGTAGACCAACTCGGTGCGCACCCAGGTAAACCGGCGCGGCGGCATCCAGTTCCAGGCATTAGCCACCCATAATTGCCCGGCATACATCCGCAGTCGTTCGCGGGCAAGGGCAATCAGCGCGGAGGAGAGATCCAGGCCATATGGGTCGATGGAGAGCCCGCGCTCCGATGTCCAAGCCAGCAGACACTCCAGCAGGTACCCATTGGCGCAGCCAATATCGAGAAAGCTTCCCGAGCGATCGACGCACTCAGCAATCGGCTGTCGGTGGGCGCGCCACTGTTCCGCGGTATGGGGTGTATGGAGCCCGAATCCTGACTGCTGCCACGGCGTTATGCCCTGAAGATATACGGTTTCCAAAAGCACTTGGTTGGCTTCAAACCAACGATCCAGCTCGATCTGATCCAGGGGTGGTATCTCGCTCATTAGTATGCTCTCCGCACTGAGGCGCAATTCGTCACGTCTCTTCCAGAAGACTGCGCAGCTTGGCTGAGGTTGGTTGGGGGCGAAACGTCTTCAGGTGAACGGTGGCTAACTCCTGTTCGGCGGTCGCGGCCACGATGCCGTCCACCAGGAACTCGGCGGCGACGGTCCAGCGGACACGGCCCACGCCGGCGAGCCACATACGCCCGACTGGGTGCTCAAATAGCCGGATCGCGCGCACGTAGTGAATGTCGGTGTGCAGCAATACCGGCGTGCGCTCCTCGGCGAGTTGCGTCTGGAGGGGGAGATAGCGATCCAGCATGGCCAGACGCAAGTCCTCCAGCCAGCGAATGTAGACGATGTTGCTGACGATATTGGCAAAGTCGATGTCGTAGGTGTGCACGGTGAACGCTATTTCGACGGTCGGTATCGCCGGAGCCTGGCTCATATCCCCTCCCTGATAAGGCTTACGCATGAGCATAACGATCACCGCCTGTTCGGCACTCATGCGCGCCCCATCAATCATGGCCTCCCGAGCGGCCCTGGTTGGCCTTCAAGACACTTCCCCGTCCACCAGGACTTCGGCTGCCAGGGGCCGAGCAACGAGTTGTTGAGCGAAGATCATGAATGCCGGCGGCCGGTGAAGCGGCGATCATGGTGGACGGAGGGACGTCGCGGCGGCCAAGCAGGGCCGCTGCTGCGGCGGGCCGGCGGGGGCCCACGGCCCGTACCGCTGGACGTCGCGCGCACGGCGGACCTGCATGGTCGCGGACGCAGACGACCAATACGATCGACTTTCTCCTCAAAATCAACCGTCTTGCGCTCAAACGCTGCCCCAGTTTGCGGCACGCTGCTTGCACGCCAGTCTGCTATCCCACCGAGACAAGGACAATTTATGGAAAGCAGTCAGGTTCCCGACGAGATTGCCATACAGGTTGACATACACGAGGTCCAGATCCACCTCAAGTGGGAGGGATACGACATAGCGCTGCCGCTCACCGTCTGCCGCATGGTGAGCGAATCGACCGCGTATCTGGTTGAACAGGTCGGCGGTCCCACGCCCGGCTAACCGCGCCTACTCGGCATCGAGAAAGGCGACGATGCGACACATCGCCGCTTCGCCACCCTGGAAGCGCCAGGGAAACGCGCCCACCACGCATCGCTGGTTGAGCACCCCGTCGATATCGCCGCCTACGTTTTCACAGTGGACAATATCGTGTGGGAAGAGAAAGGTGTGCATTATTTGATAGCCGGAATCGGGGAAGATCTGTTCCAAGGGAGCGCCCAGGTGTGCTTCCGCTTCTGCGGCTAGATCGGGGCGCAAGCGGCGAATTACTGTATTCATTGGATGATCGGCGGAGCCGCAATCCACCCCGATCCAACGGAGCTTCATGTCCAGACACCACTCAGCGAAATCGCGATTGGGACCGGGGTGTTTGCAAAAGTAGCGCACATCGTCCGCGTCTGGCTGGTCGAAGGCATAACGATGGTATCCGGTATGGATCATCAAAATGTCCCCCTCGCGCACCTCAACACGATCGGTAATGTGCTCAGGCCGGTAGATGTCGTAGTCATCCACCACGTCACTGATGTCCACGACCACCGCCGGGCCATAGAGGCGTTCGAGTGGAATGCTCGCGACATCCTTGCCGTTGCTGACAAAGTGCATGGGTGAGTCGATATGGGTGCCCACATGAAGCATCGTCTCAACGCGTTGCGCGTTCACCCGCTCAACCGAGAGGCGTTTGGCCCACTGTACTATTGGTGAAGAATACGTTGGCCAACCCGGCGTCAGCACGTTCCACGGCTGGGAAAGGTCCACGAGAGTGCTATGCATGGGGCGATCCTTTCAGGCGGCATGGGGTAACGGGATCATCATACCCTCAGTGTTCCATCGATGAACGGCGGAAGCCGCCGGCCACTCTCGGTCGTCGCGGTTGGCGAGGCGCTAATCGACTTGATCGCGCCGGATGCGCCTACTTTAGCGGGAGCTACCGAGTTCCTGCGGACACCGGGAGGGGCTCCGGCCAACGTTGCAGTGGCTGTAAGCCGATTGGGTAGCGCGGCGGCCTTCGTCGGCGCCGTCGGCACTGACTCTTTCGGTCAGGTCTTGAGCGACATGCTTGCCGGCGAGGATGTCGACATCAGCGGGCTGCAGCACGTACCGGAGCGCACCACCCTGGCGTTCGTGGCTCGCAATGCCGGTGGCATCCCCGATTTTGTTTTTTACCGGGGAGCAGATGCCGAACTGCGACCGGAGGATGTGCCGTTGGAACTACTGGCCAGCTCTTCGTTTGTCTACGTGAGCTCCATGGCGCTGCTATCGGAGCCATCGGCGGCGGCGACCCTCTTCGCCATGGAGGCGGCTCGCGAGGCGGAAACACTTGTAGCCGTTGACCCGAATCTCCGTCCCTCAAGCTGGCCCTCCCTACACGCGGCACGAAGCGCTGTGCTGCCGTTGGCTTCGGCGGCGGACGTGCTCAAAGTGAACAATGAGGAGGCGCGCCTTCTGGCCGGCACCGGAGATCTGGATGCTGCCATGCGCCACCTGGCGCGGGACGATACACTTCTGGTGGTCACCCTCGGCGCTGACGGATGCCGCTGGCAGTGGAGCGGGCACCGTGGAACGATAGGGGCGCCCACTGTGGCCGTGCGCGATACCACCGGCGCCGGTGATGCCTTTATGGGCGCCCTCCTCCACGGTCTTGCTGAGGAGGGTTTCTCGCCCAGCCGCGGCACCGAGATGGACCTCGCCGGTTTAGGCGAGATCCTCCGCTTTGCCTGCGCCGCCGGAGCGGTAGCCTGCACCCACGCCGGCGCCATGACCGGTCTCCCACGGAGAGAGGAGGTGGAGGAGCTGCTGGGAGAGGCAGATCAGGCACCTTGTTGACCGTCGCGTGGGGACCGATTTGTGGAGTGCTTCCAAGGGTGCTTGTTGCTCTCGATTCAGCGACGGTAGGGGCGATCTGCGCTCGCCCGGTGCCATCATCATAGTCCCCAGATTCCGAGGAGGCACGCCGAGGGAACACGCTGGCAGAGGCTCCGCGGGCGAACGCAGGTCGCCCCTACCAGTGTGTGGCTCGGGTGGCGGGGCATTCTCCTTCGCTCCCCGCGGAGAAGTCAAAAATGGTGTACTGAGACGGGGGTGCGTGTTTAATTTCCGTCTCTGAACCGCATAGGCCACAGAGGATCAGTTCCTGTTGCGCTTGCTGGTA
>JBPCKK010000016.1:0-6680 GCA_051004335.1 Chloroflexota bacterium | reverse complement strand
GGAAGAGGTAGCTCCCACCTTTGGCAGGCAAAAAAAAACAGAAAGGGGCAAAAACGCGGCCCGGCCCGCCTGCGGGTGGAGGGCCGCCCACCGTGCCGGCCCCTACCGGAAGAATGTCAATAGCTCTAGCTCTAGCGATAGACCATAAGCCGTTCCACCGGCTCAGGCTCGCGCAGCTTGCGCAGCGCTCGCGCTTCCAACTGACGCACCCGTTCGCGGGTGAGACCGACGATCTGGCCCACTTGATCGAGCGTGTGCGGCTGCTGGTCCTCGCCCAAACCAAAGCGAAGGGTAAGGATTTCCTTCTCGCGGGGCAGCAGGGTATCCAGCACGCTCATAATGTCGGCCCTCATCAGGCGCTCGGTCGCCGTGTCCTCCGGGGAGGCGGCGTGCCGGTCTTCGACGAATCCTTCAAGTTCCTCCTCACCAGACTCGCCGACCGGTCGGTGCAGCGACATAGGTTCCGGCAGAGCATTCAACAGGGTCTGCAGATCATCAACCGAGATCTGCATGCCGGCCGCCAGTTCCTCATTGGTCGGCGTCCGCCCCAGCGTGCGTGACAGTTCCTCCCAACAGTTGTTCATGCCGCGCACCCGATCTTGAATGTGCACGGGCAGACGAATGGTTCGTGCCTTGTCGGCGATGGAGCGCGTAATTGCCTGACGGATCCACCAGGTGGCATAGGTAGAGAAGCGAAAGCCGCGGCGCCAATCGTACTTCTGCACGGCGCGCATGAGACCGAAATTGCCCTCCTGGATCAGATCCAGCAATGGCATACCGCGATTGAGGTAGCGTTTGGCCACGTGAACCACCAAGCGGAGGTTGGAGCGGATCAAGCGCTGGACGGCCTCCTCGTCGCCCTGTTCGGCGCGCTGCGCCAGTTCAACCTCCTCTTTCGCCGTGAGCAACGGTGCGCGTGCGATTTCGCGCAGGTACATGCGCACAGAATCGACGGCCTGGGCATCGCCCTCCGAGGCGACTTGCAAGAGGCGAGTATCCAGCGGCTCTTCGGTATCTTCCTGCTCGTCGTGTGCCTCCGCGTCATCGGCAACATCAACGCCCTCGCCGGCGAGACGAGCCGTCAGCCGCTCCATCAAGTCGGCGTCGCTGGCCACTTCGGGAAATGCGGCGATGAGATCAGCCTGGGTCAGATGGCCCTGCTCCTCGGCAAGATCCACCAAGTTCTCAATGATCGTTTGGCTAATGTTTTCCATCTGCTCTGCTGTACATCTCGTGGAGTGTTTATGAAATGAGGACAATTGCACTGGCTGCCGTGATAGCGGGCGCAAGATACATGCCTCTCAGGCCACGACTGCGGCGCACGGGCGAGTCGATCAATTATGTCGACGCTGCCCGGTGCATACCAAGACGTGCAGCGGGTCGGCGGCTCCGGCGCTTGGAGGAGCCCGGTGAAGTACCATTTGATACAATCCACTTCACGTATCCAATGCGGCGGCGAGCACGCGGAGGAGCGAGGGACGGGATCCGATGAATAACGCCCCAATAGAAGAATGGCACGAGCGTGTTCCGCGGCAGCAACGCCTTCCCATCATGGCCGGTCTGCTCATGGTCATGCTCCTCGCGTCACTGGATCAGACAATTGTGTCCACCGCGTTGCCCAAAGTGATCTCCGATCTCAAGGGATTTGATCGCTATAGCTGGGTAGCCACCGCCTATCTCCTCACCGCAACCGTTACCGTGCCGCTCTATGGCAAGCTCTCCGACCTCTATGGACGCAAGCGCATCCTGCTCTTCGGCGTTGTAGTTTTTCTCCTAGGGTCGGCGACCTCCGGCGCGGCACAGAGCATGAACGAGCTAATACTTGCTCGGGGATTCCAGGGTATCGGCGCGGGTGCGCTCATGCCGGTGGTAATCGCCACCATGGGCGATCTATTTTCTCCCCGTGAGCGCGGACGCGTGCAGGGAGTCACCGGGGCCGTCTTCGGCTTTTCCGCGATCATCGGGCCGTCGCTCGGCGGATGGATTACCGATCACTTTTCCTGGCGGTGGGTGTTCTACGTAAATCTGCCGGTGGGCATCGCCGCCATGATCGTGCTTGTGGTCCTTATGCCATCATTGCGTTTCACGAAGAGCCAGCAACGAGTCGACTATGTGGGTGCCACCCTACTCATTGCCGGTCTGGTTCCGCTGCTGCTGGCGTTCACCTGGGCCGGCTCAACATACGCCTGGGGATCGGTGCAGACCATCGGGTTGTTCGCCTGGTCGATCGCGGCGCTCACCGTGTTCGTGATCGTGGAATTACGTGTAGTCCAGCCGATCATCGAGCCACGTCTTTTCCGCAATTCGATCTACCTCGTATCCATTGCCGTCACCTTTCTGATCGGCGCCGCCATGTTTGGCGGTATCTTTTACATCCCGCTCTTTATTCAGGGCATCATCGGCAGCTCGGCCACCACCAGTGGGACGGTCATCACCCCATTGATGGTCACGGCCATCGTGGGAAGTGTGATTTCCGGCCAACTCCTGTCGCGCTGGGACCGTTATCGCCTACTCGCCCTGGGCGGACTTCTCTTGATGACGGTCGGCGTGCTCTTGCTGCTTCGCCTCGGCGTGAATTCGCACTATGGTGACGTCCTGGTGGCGATGATCGTCATGGGCGCCGGCCTGGGCTTCGGCATGGCGATGTACACGGTTATCGTGCAGAACTCGGTGCCACAGTCGGAGATCGGTCAAGTTACCAGCGGTCTCACCCTCTTCCGTCAGCTCGGCGGAACTATAGGACTCGCCGTCATGGGGTCATTCCTCACATCTCGCTTTAGTACCGAGTTCAATGTTGGTCTCTCCGCTTCCCTCCGTCGACACATTCCACCGGCCACGCTCGGCCAAATACGGAATCCACAAGTGCTAATCTCGGCCCAGTCACAGGCGGCGCTGCATCAATTCTTTTCCCGTTTTGGCGCGCAGGGACCGGCGATGTACACCGAGTTCCAGAACACAATCAAGCTGGCGTTATCCAATGCACTGCATGACGTCTTCCTGCTCAATCTCATCACGATGGTGGCGGCAACCATCATCGTGCTCTTTCTCCGCGAGATCCCGCTACGTGCGCGAGCAACGGAACCTGGTGAGAGCAGCCGGGATCAGGCGCCGATCATCGAGAGCATCCCGACGGCGCAGACCGCGCCGGGCGAGTCCCAGCGGCGCCGCGCCTAGGGCCAGCACGCCGGCAGCCGCATTCCATGTCCCTCTTTGCCCTGGACAATGTGCGCAATGCGCGAATCAATCGGCGGTTGGAACCGCTCCTCGAGGAAACCAGAGCACTGGTCGCGGCGGCCCGCATTCCGACGGATGTGGGCAGCCGAGAAGAGATTCTGGAGGCCTATGATCAAAGTCGCGCTCGCTTCAACCTGATCCTGAACGAGCTGGTCAACGATCGGGGAAAGTCCGGAGTCGATGTCAGCACCGGCCTCGGTTTCCTACCACCGCTCGCGCGCCGCCTCGGCTTGGATATCGTCGCCACGGAACGGGATCCAGAGCTAGCCTTATTTGCCGCTGATCAGGGCATCGAAGTTCGCCCCTACACGATTGGTGACGAATGCCCACCGTTTGCCGATTCCTCCGTTGACTTTCTCATCTTCAGCGAGGTGCTGGAACATCTGCGCTGCGCTCCCGGCCCGGTCCTCACCGATCTGGCTCACTTGCTCCGGTCGGGAGGCATGCTCATCCTGACCACACCAAACGTAGCCCGGCGGAGCAACATCGAAGCGTTGCTTGCCGGCGAAAACTTTCTTGAAGCCTTTCCCGCTGATCTGGCTGCGTCTGAAGATGCGGTGAACCACGTCGAACACGTCCGGGAGTACAGCATTCGGGAAACAGTAGACGCCGTGGAGATGTCGGGCCTGTGCGTGGACCGCGTGCTCATAACCGGGTGGGGCGAGCCGAGGTACTACCCTCCGGCCAACCCCTGGCTCAACGACATTATCGCGGTGGTGGCGCACAAGGACAGATAGCGATCTCTTTCGCGGCAGCGCGCACCGCGATCCGGATACAATCATCTCGCCATGGCTACTCCTCCAACCCCAGCACGGCGCGATGATCGCCGGCGATCGACACAGCGCGACGCCGTAACCATCCCCGCCACGCCGCTGGAGATGGTGTCCTTTGTAAGCGTCGATGTGGAGACCACCGGGCTCGACCCAAAGCGCGACAGGATCGTGGAAATCGGCGCGGTCAAGACGCGGGCCGGCAAGATTCTGGACGAGTGGTCGACGCTGGTCACCATCGACATCACGATTCCCTACGCGGCGGCGCGCGTCAATCAGATCACCAATGACATGCTGGTAGGGCAACCGCTCATCGAGGATGCTCTTGCCATGCTGCACGCCTTTACCGGTGACGGCACGTTGGTGGAGCACTCCTGGAAAGCGTTCGATCTCCCCTTTCTCGAAGAGGCCCATGGAGGCGCATTTAGTGTTCTGGCCATCAACACGTGCACCCTCTCCCGCCAGCTGTTCCCATTTCGCCGAAAGCACAGCCTGGAAGAGTGCTGCCGGCGGCACCAAATCGCCAACCGTCAGCAGCATCGCGCCTTGGGTGATGCCCGAGCAACCGCCGAACTTCTGCTCGCCTTCCTTCCTCTCTGTGTCGGGCGGTACCCGCGCCTCAACGATCTCGCCGCCATAGCGGCCGTTGAACGATAGATAGATCCCCGGATTTTGATGGGGAAGGGCCCCCGTCCGTACCGGATGCGACTGCATGGGTGGGCGCGCATCGTCGAGGGATATGCAAAAGGGGCATCAATCTTGCACCGATCGAACCACTGCCAAGAAATGAGGTTCACCATGTTTGACCCCACTCCCGCCACCCAACTCACTCCTCCAGTATCGGCCCGCGACCATACCGAAGGGCCAGCAAGTGCCGCATCCACACTTCTCGAATTTGGCGATTATCAGTGTCCCTACTGTGGAGAGGCGCAAAAGACCATTGAGGCGGTGCAGCAACGCCTGGGAGGCCACCTCCGCTTCGCGTTCCGCAATTTTCCACTGGTTGATGCGCATCCCTATGCCGAAGGCGCCGCCGAGGCGGCGGAGGCGGCGGCGGCGCAGGGCAAGTTCTGGGAAATGCATGACCTGCTCTATGAGAGCCAGAACGCACTTGACCAAGCGGATCTGCTGCGATATGCCAAGCAGCTAGGGCTGGACGTGGACCGCTTCCGCCAGGACGTGGAAAGTCATAGATACCACGAGCGCATCGAGGAGGACGTACAAAGCGGCGAGGAAAGCGGTATCCCCGGAACTCCTACCTTTTTCATCAACGGCGAACTATATCAGGGATCGCCGGACGTGGACTCCATGGTCGCGGCCCTGCAACAAGCGGCCAACGTATAGAATCCTCTTCCGGTTCGGTAACTGACGCACGTCCAGTCATACTGGGAACGTGAGCCTCTCAGCGCCGGTCGCCGGCACGTCGCCAACCAGCCGTTCCCCGCTGATCGCGCTCCGTCACCGCGACTTCCGTCTGTACTGGGGCGGTCAGATGGTTTCGACCGCCGGCTCGATGATGCAAACGGCGGCCGTGGCCTGGCAGGTGTATCTCCTTACCCACTCGGCGGTAGCTTTGGGTTTGATTGGGTTGGTTCGCGTCGGTCCTATCGTGGTTTTCTCTCTGGGCGGCGGTGTCGTCGCCGATGCGATTGATCGCCGTCGCCTGCTCATGGTGACACAGACTGCGCTCTTGCTCACCTCAGTCGGTCTGGCCCTCCTCACCCTTTCCGGCCATATAAGCATCTGGTTGATCTATCTCCTCACCGCCATCGCCGCCGCCGCTCTGGCCTTTGACAGTCCGGCCAGACAGGCGCTCGTTCCCTCGCTGGTACCTCGTGCTCACCTGCCTAACGCCCTGAGTCTGAACGGCACCATGTTTCAGACGGCCAGTGTCGTCGGCCCATCACTGGCCGGGGTGGTCATTGCCACTCGTGGAGTGGCTTCGGTGTACCTGCTGGACGCCGTGTCCTTTCTGGCGGTGCTCGCTGTTCTATTCGTCATCCGCCCGCCGCGCCTCGCGGCGGAGGGACGGAGTATCAGTCTCGATGCGGCCTTCGAGGGACTGCGTTTCGTGTTCCGCACGCCCATCCTGTTGTCCACCATGTTTCTCGACTTTGTCGCCACATTCTTCGGCTCGGCCATTGCGTTGCTGCCGATCTTCGCCCACGACATATTGCACGTAGGTTCGCAGGGCTATGGCCTGCTTTACGCGGCGCCGGCAATGGGCTCCATTCTGGCGGGCGTCACCATGGCGTTTATCGCCGGCCACATCATCCACCAGGGACGGACGATCATCGTGGCCGTTATGATCTACGCTGTCTGTACCACGCTCTGCGGCCTGTCGCACGTGTTTCTTCTGTCGCTCTTCTTTCTGGCCGGCACCGGAGCAGCCGACACCGTCAGCATGATCCTGCGTCAGACCGTTCGCCAGATCGTCACGCCCGATGAACTGCGCGGACGGATGACATCGGTCAGCATGGTCTTCTTTATGGGAGGTCCGCAGCTCGGCGAATTCGAGGCCGGCATGCTAGCCCGAGCCCTGGGCGCTTCCTTCTCCGTGATATCCGGAGGCATCGCCGCGCTACTGGCCACCGGCGTTATCGCTGTCTACGGCGCCCGTTTGCGGCAATACAAACGGCAGTCCTGAAAGCGGTTGTCGTTGCCATCGTCCCGGTA